>NZ_JAMOKT010000018.1:0-105327 GCF_023656795.1 Parabacteroides caeci | reverse complement strand
AACATGAATCTTATTCCATTTTTTTACTGGTTCACTCTTTGTCTTCCTTTCTTTCAATGGTTTGACATATTACAAATCTATCTTTTTTATCTTATCGAAATTCTATCTGCCAAAACTAAGGTTCTTTTTACTTTCCGCCTTCATAAAAGGACTGCTTATCGCCAGTCCCAACAACAGGCAGGCTATTTTCGCGATCTGTTTCATATTCGTTTAGCTGAGTTAATTTATTCGTTTGCGAAGGTAAAAATAAATCAACTATTTCGGGATGTTTTTGCAGCCAAACTTTTGCTCCCTCCGATTCACGTAAAGGATACTCTTCCATTATATCCATCAGTTCGCTCAATTGTTCATTGGTAAACCTGAAGTTTTTAAAGAAAGCCGCAACGTAAGGGTGAGTTTCGGAAAAGCCTTTAGTAGCAACGGCTTCGATATGTTCTGCATTACCGAACACACCTTTACTGTCTTCCAGAAATTTCAGGTCATAACGGGAAAACATCCAGTGAGGTGTCCAGCCTGTCACAACAATCCAGTCGTTATGTTCAACCGATTTTTGCAGGAACGCCGTCATGGTAGGCCCGCTGGATGGCATCAATGCCAGTTGTAATCCGTATTCATCAACAGCCTTTTCCGTCAGGTTCATCAGGCTGGCACCGATATCGATTCCGATAATTTCATTTTTGAAACGTTCTTTGTGCGCATTCAGTTCTTCTATCGTATTGATCGTTACATAAGACGGAACAGCCAGTCCTAAACGGGCATTTTCAAACGGAACACCAATCGTTTCCAGACGGTCGCCATATTTTTTCATATAGTCGACATGCGTATCCGGAAGCCACGCATCCAGAAACAGATCGACTTTACCGGCAGCTACGGAGGTAAAGATAGGAGCGATATCGGCATTCTTCAAAGTCACTTTATATCCCTGTTCCTCCAGCATTGCCTTTGCCAGATAACTCATGGCGATGCCTTCCGACCAGTTCACATAGCCGATCGAAATCTCCTTCGGGTCTTTGGCACGACTGCAACCGGCAAGGAACATGAGCACAGCCAAGAGCAGGATCAGGTTGATAAGTATAAATAATCTTCTCATACAATTTTTCTTTTTACAGTTAATCACGCAGGTTTATTTCTTACGAACAAACCCCTGAGTTATACGATCCAGTACAATGGCCAGAATCACAACGGCAATACCGCCTTCAAATCCAAGACCGATCTTCATCTGGGTAATACCTTTCAATACGATCTCCCCCAAACCTCCGGCGGAGATCATTGCGGCAATCACCACCATAGACAACGCCATCATAATCGTTTGATTCACTCCCGTCATAATCGTCGGCAACGCCAACGGCAGCTGTACTTTGAAAAGTAGCTGGCGGGAAGTTGCTCCGAATGAGCGGGTCGCCTCAACGATATCCTCCGGAACCTGCCGTATTCCTAAATCCGTCAAACGGACAACCGGCGGCATGGCAAATATCACCGTGGCAAAAGCACCCGGCACAGGTCCCAGCCCGAAGAACAAGACAGCCGGGATCAGGTAAACAAAAGCCGGCATTGTCTGCATCAGGTCCATAACCGGACGAATTATTTTGGCGGCAATACGATTTTGAGCCGTCCATATCCCAAGCGGGACACCCAGAATGAGGGCAATTACGGTAGACGATAAAACCAATGCTACGGTCTGCATCGTCTGCTCCCAGAATCCCATCCCGTAGATCAGGAAAAGTCCCAACAACGTAAGTACAGCTGTCCCTTTACCGGCTTTATACCAAGCCAGTACCGTTAAGGCCGGAATCATAATGTAAAAAGGTATCCATAACAATCCATGCTGAAAGGTCTCGATGAAACCACCGATAATATTATTGACGACATCAAAAAAATGTGCCCAGTGTTCCGTCATCCAGTTGATGACGATTTCTATATATTTTCCGATATTAATCATAAATCTATTGCGTTTTGAATTATTTCTTCTATTTCTTTCTGGTCTTTTCCGGTCATTTCAATGATGATGGCGGAAGGAGAGACAACACCCACCAACTGATTTTTTTCATTGACAACAGGTAAAGCCTGCCGTACTTTCGGAAGCAAAGGAAGCATGTCTTCCACTGTGGTATTTTCAAGGACAGAAGGCACTTCTTTCTGTACGATAGAACTGACATCCTTGCTTCCCTCTTTCCGCAATTTCAATACATCTTTATATTGTATCTCACCGATAAACTGATCGTCATTCCCGATAACAGGCAGTGCATACAATCGTTTTTCACGCATTTTACGAAAGATCGCTTCCGGACCGTCTCTTTTAATCCTTACAACGATCGGTTGTTTAAGCATTATCGATGAAGCTGTTACGATACGTCCCCGGTCCACACTTTCTGTAAAACGTGTTACGTAAGCATTTGCCGGATCAGTCAGTATCTCTTCCGGTGTGCCGACCTGCACGACTTCGCCATCTTTCATAATGGCAATACGGTCGCCCAGCTTAATCGCCTCGTCCAGGTCATGCGTAATAAAAACAATCGTCCTCTTCATCTTCTCCTGCAAAAGAAGTAATTCATCCTGCATCTGTTCACGGATCAACGGATCCAATGCAGAAAATGCCTCATCCATCAAAAGGACTTCCGGATTATTAGCCAGTGCACGGGCCAGGCCGACACGTTGCTGCATGCCGCCGGACAGTTCATCGACCCGCTGGTTCTCGTAACCTTTCAGACCGACCAGTTCGATACTCTCCTGCGCTTTCTTCTCCCGTTCTTCTTTAGAAACACCTTGCAATTCCAGACCGAACGAAACATTACTTAATACCGTACGGTGAGGTAATAACCCGAAATGCTGAAAAACCATAGCCAGTTCTTTCCGGCGTATCTGTAATAATTCCTTATCAGACGAACGTGTTATGTCGATCCCGTTCACACGGATTTCTCCCATTGTCGGTTCATTCAGCCGGTTTATGCAACGCAACAAAGTAGACTTTCCACTACCGGACAATCCCATGATAACGAACATCTCCCCTTCTTCAATTTCCAGGTTTGCGTTACGGACAGCAACTGTACATCCGGTTTCTTTCAATATTTCCTGTTTACTTTTTCCTTTCAGTATCATCTTTTTCGCTCTGCTCTTCTCTGAACCGAAAAGGATAGATAAGTTTTTTATTTCTATCTTCGCCATATATCTAATTATTTTGATTTCATGTCCGGTGGTTATAGTCCAGATCTGCTTTTTCAGACAAGTACAATCTGGTATCCGGACGCACATAATGAATCCGGAATAACTTTTTTTCAATAAACTTTATATGCTAATTTTTACACCCTGGTGGTAAACGGAATCAGTACCGTTACATTACTACAACAAGTAAACCTTGATTTAGTTCATTTAAGGCAAAAAACATCTCGTACCGGACAGATGTTACCAGACAATAAACAGTCATCGCCATTTCTTAATAAAGCTTCTAAAGTTCCATGAAAATCAACATAGATGAATAACATCTAAAAAATATATGATATTTTTGTAAGAAGAAACTTCCGTCAAATGCCGCTCCGCAGAATACCGGAGAACAAGAGTTTATAAACTGTAGCTTGGAAAAATCAAAGAAGCGTGGATACTGTCAATATATAGACATTGAGGCTCTCGACAGGCCCCCCAACAATATGTATAACAGTACCACGCTCTTATCTATATACACGAACAACTTTACAATTATCTCATTGTGTATAAACAGAAAAGAACATTTGCATTTACAGTACTATTATTTGTTGGGTGAAATTGTCGAGATTTCAATGTCAAATAATATTTAAAAACGCTTATGTCTAACTTATAAAATGCTCATGAAGCAACACCTTGCATTTCATGTGCGGAACAAAGATACACAGAAGATTTAAATAATCAATTTTTCATCTAAAAATATACATGTATACAATAGAAATACATGTAACCATTGTTATCTGATCAGTAAGTATTTTGTTTTCGAGGGCCTCATAAATGTTTTTGAGGACGCCAAAAACAGATTACTACCGGTAAAAAGAATAGGATTACCTAAAACAACCGGTAAACTAATTCGGTAATTCGGAGAGAAACATGTACATTTGCATTTTAAAGTATAAAATTAAATCTGTATCACAATGAAGACGCAATTATGCCAAAAGCTCGTAGTTTTCTTTCTCATAAGTGTATTTGTCAGCGGTTGTAATATCGGGACAAAAAAGACGACGGATAACGATGTGACATTCGATTCGATCAGTGTGGACAAAACATATCACCTCCTGGAAAACCCGGAAAATCCGAATTGTAATCTTCAGATAAACTTCATCTATCCAGCAAAATACGACAATAAAGATATCCTGAAAAAGATACAACAGCAATTTGTGTATTCTTACTTCGGAGATGGTTACGAAAACTTATCCCCCGAAGAAGCAACTGCCAAATATACCGAAGATTACCTGAACAACTACAAAGATTTGGAAGACGAATATAAAGCAGAAGTAGCAAAAGCCGACGAAACTCCGGTCGGAGCATGGTTCTCCTATTTTGAAATGTCGTCCAATGATATAGCCTACAATAAGAATGACATCCTAAGTTACACTATCAACTTTGAAAATTACACAGGTGGTGCTCATGGCGCCCATTCTTTTACGAATCATGTCATAGATATGAAAACAGGCAACCCGATTAAGGAAGACGACATCTTTATCGAAGGTTTTCAGGAAGACCTGGCACAAATCCTTATAGACCGGATTGCCAAACAAAATACCGTGGAAAATCCGAAAGAATTGGAAAATATAGGTTTTTTCAGTATCGACGAGATTTTCCCGAACGGAAACTTCCTGATTGACGACAATGGCATTACCTATACATTTAACGAATATGAGATAGCCGCCTATGTAGTCGGTGCAACGAATGTACATCTTCCTTACGAAGAAATACAATATCTGCTTAAAAAAGAAAGTCCGATTGCACATCTGGCATTTTAAACATAATCTATGGAACTGATAAAAACTTATTTTCCGGAGCTGAACGAAACGCAACTTGCACAATACGAAGCTCTGTACGATTTATATACTGACTGGAATTCAAAGATCAACGTGATATCACGCAAAGATATCGAGAATCTTTATCCTCATCATGTCCTTCATTCGCTGGGGTTAACTAAAATGATGAAGTTTAAGGATGGTTCATCTGTTATGGATATCGGTACCGGCGGAGGATTTCCCGGTATTCCGTTGGCTATATTCTTTCCGGAAGTACAATTTCATCTGGTTGACAGTATCGGAAAAAAGATCAAGGTCGGACAAGCCGTGGCGGAAGCTATCGGTTTGAAGAACGTAACATTCCGTCACTGCCGGGCTGAAGAGGAAAAACAGCTTTTCGATTTTGTTGTCAGCCGGGCAGTCATGCCATTGGGAGACCTGGTCAAGATATCCCGCAAAAATGTAAAGAAAGAGCAGCACAACGCATTGCCCAACGGATTGATATGTCTGAAAGGCGGTGAGTTGCAACACGAAATACAGGCTTTCCAAAAACAGGCAATCGTTGTTGAACTGGGCGATCACTTCAAAGAAGAATTTTTTCAAACTAAAAAAGTAGTATACGTACCGTTATGATTACAATAAAGGCTTTTGAATTCAATTATTTCCAGGAAAATACATTCGTGTTGTATGATGACACCAAAGAAGCTGTCATCATCGACTGCGGTTGTCTTCGCCCGTCGGAAGAAAAAGAGCTGAGCGATTTCATTACAGAGAATAAACTGACAGTGAAACATCTGCTTTGTACGCATTTACACCTGGACCATATTTTCGGGAATCCGTTTATATATAAAACGTATGGTTTATCCCCGCAAGCACACCGGCTCGATGTGGAACAACTCCCTGCACCCGACAAACAGGCACAAGCATTCGGACTGCCGGGACATTTCAAAGAAATCCCGGTACAGAAACAGCTGGTCGGCAATGAAGTGGTCAAATTCGGACATTCGGAATTATTGGTCCTGACAGTTCCCGGACATTCTCCCGGCAGCGTGGCTTTCTACAATAAAAAGAACGGTTTTGCCATTGTTGGAGACGCGTTGTTTGCAGGAAGCATCGGCCGTACAGATTTATGGGGTGGTAATCAGGAAGTACTGATCGCTGCCATCAACGACAAATTGCTGTCATTGCCGGATGAAACGGTCATTTATCCCGGACACGGACCGGAAACAAGAGTTATCGACGAAAAATTAAACAATCCTTATTTATAAACACATTAAATACTATGGACACAAATAAATTTGTAAACCGCCACGTCGGCATTGCAGAGGAAGATATCCCGGCTATGCTTGAAGCTATCGGTGTTAAATCGGTTGACGAACTGATTGACCAGACAATCCCGGCCAATATTCGTCTGAAAGAACCTCTGAATCTTCCGGAGCCAATGACTGAGCGGGAGTTTGCAGAACATATCGCCGAACTGGCATCCAAGAACGAAGTTTTTACGTCTTACATTGGAATGGGATGGTATGATACTATCTGCCCTGCTCCTATCCAGCGTAATGTCTTCGAAAATCCGGTATGGTACACCTCATACACACCGTACCAGGCTGAGGTATCGCAGGGACGCCTGGAAGCACTGTTGAACTTCCAGACTGTAATCAGTGAGCTGACCGCTCTACCGCTAACCAACTGTTCTTTGTTGGATGAAGCGACTGCTGCTGCCGAAGCTGCAACCATGTTCTACGGAAGCCGCAGCCGTGCACAGGCAAAAGCCGGAGCTAATACGCTATTTGTTGATGAAAATGTATTTGAATCCACTTTGGCCGTAATCAAAACACGCATGATACCACAAGGTATCAACGTGGTAATAGGAAATTATAAGACATTCATCTTTACACCGGATGTATTCGGAGCTATCGTACAATTCCCGAATGCGGATGGTTCGATTGAAGATTATAAAGAATTTATTGCAAAAGCGAACGCCAACGAAACCCGTGTAGCCGTAGCAGCCGACCTGATGAGTTTGGTATTGCTGACACCTCCGGGCGAATGGGGAGCCGACGTAGTGTTCGGCAGCAGCCAGCGCTTCGGTATTCCGATGTTCTACGGTGGTCCTTCTGCTGCTTATTTTGCAACAAAAGACGAATACAAACGTGCTATTCCGGGACGTATCATCGGTATCTCGAAAGATGCTTATGGACATCCGGCTTACCGCTTGGCTTTGCAGACACGCGAACAGCATATCAAACGTGAAAAAGCAAC
Organism: Parabacteroides caeci; assembly: GCF_023656795.1. NCBI lineage: Bacteria > Pseudomonadati > Bacteroidota > Bacteroidia > Bacteroidales > Tannerellaceae > Parabacteroides > Parabacteroides caeci. The sequence continues at coordinate 98,107 of NZ_JAMOKT010000018.1, read as the reverse complement.
TTCAAATATCTGTACCGCACAGGCTTTACTGGCAACAATGGCCGGTTTCTATGCCGTATATCACGGAGCAGAAGGTCTGCGCAACATTGCCGGACGCATCCACGCTTCGGCCGGATTCCTGGCTGCCGAACTTGAAAAATTAGGTTACAGACAACTGAACAAGGATTACTTCGATACATTGAAGATCGAATTACCGGCTCATGTTTCTGTAAATGCACTGCGTGAAATCGCTTTGGAATGCAAGGTGAACCTTCGCTACTTCGAAGGCGGCCAGGTAGGCATCAGTATTGACGAAACAACACAGCCTACCGATATAGGCGTATTGTTGTATATCTTCGCCGGTGCTGCCGGAAAAGACTATATGCTGGAAGAAGCCATCCCGGAAAAAACTTATTTCGATCAGAAATTCGCCCGTACTTCCGACTTCCTTCAGGAAGATGTATTCAAAAAATATCATACGGAAACCGAGCTGATGCGTTATATCACCCGTCTGGGACACAAAGACGTATCATTGGCACAGTCGATGATCTCCTTGGGGTCATGTACGATGAAACTGAACGCTGCATCTGAAATGCTTCCGCTCAGCCGTGCTGAATTTATGAATATTCACCCGTACGCACCGGAAGAACAGGTAGAAGGCTATACGGAGTTGATTGAAAACCTGTGCTGCTACCTGGCAGAGATCACCGGATTCAAAGGTGTTACATTACAACCGAACTCAGGTGCCGCCGGCGAATATACCGGACTTCGTGTCATCCGCGCTTATCTCGAAAGCATCGGACAGGGACATAGAAATATCGTATTGCTTCCGGCATCGGCCCACGGAACAAATCCGGCCAGTGCTATCCAGTGCGGTTACACGACTGTTACTGTTAAATGCGACGAAAACGGTAATATCGACCTGGAAGACTTCCGCGCCAAAGCAGAAGCCAACAAAGACAACCTGGCAGCCAGCATGATCACTTATCCGTCTACCCACGGTATTTTTGAAGTAGACATCAAAGAAATGTGTGATATTGTTCATGCTTGTGGCGGACAGTTATATATGGACGGTGCCAATATGAACGCTCAGGTAGGATTGACCAATCCGGGAACTATCGGAGCTGATGTTTGTCACCTGAATCTGCATAAGACATTCGCTTCACCTCACGGTGGTGGTGGTCCGGGCGTTGGTCCGATCTGTGTTGCCGAACATCTGGTACCGTTCCTACCCTCTCATCCGGTAGCCTGGGGAAGCGATCTGAATACGGTTTCTGCTGCTCCCTATGGTAGTGCAGGTATCCTTCCGATCACTTATGCTTATATCCGCATGCTTGGTTCGGAAGGACTGGAAACTGTTACTAAAACAGCTATCCTGAATGCCAATTACCTGGCTTCTAAATTTAAGGATACCTACGGAATCGTTTATACCGGTGCAACCGGCCGTGTAGGTCACGAACTGATTCTGGAATGTCGCAAGGTAAAAGAAACTTCAGGCATTGACGAAGGTGATATCGCTAAACGTCTGATGGACTTCGGGTATCATGCACCTACGCTTTCATTCCCGGTACACGGAACCTTAATGGTTGAACCGACCGAAAGCGAAAGCAAAGCCGAACTCGACCGTTTTGCCGAAGTGATGGACTGCATCTGGAAAGAGATCAAGGAAGTGGAAGAAGGCAAAGCCTCTAAAGAAGACAATGTGCTCAAAAATGCTCCTCATCCGGAATATGAAGTAACTGCCGATGAATGGAAGCATGAATATCCTCGTAGTAAAGCAGCCTTCCCGCTGGAATGGTTGCATGACAGTAAATTCTGGATCAATGTGGCCCGCGTAGATAATGCTTACGGCGACCGCAATCTGATCCCGACACTCTGTGCTTGTGAAATTTAATAACAACAAACAATCTGAATGAAAAAAGTATTTTTAGCTTTAGCAGCCGTTGCCCTTCTGGCAACGGCTTGCAACAAAGCACCGGAAGCAAAAATCAAAGTGTACGGCTGGCAAGGTGAAGGCGGTAATACAACCGAAGAGACCTTACAAGCCGATTTTAGTAAATGGAAATCGCATGGGCTGGATGGTATGTGCTACAATGCCGGACATGATTTGCAAAAAATCCAGCGTGCCGCTAAAGTGGCTCACGCAAACGGTATGGAATACCATGCCTGGATACCGGCTATGTTACAAGGCGGCATGGATTCAACCCTGTATGCTGTAAACCGCAAAGGCGAGCCGGCTTACGAAGTACAGGCGTATGTTCCTTATTACAAATGCCTTTGCCCAAACCATGAAGGGACTGCCGAATTCCTGACCGATCTATACGGCAAAGTAGCCGATATTCCTGAAGTAGATTACGTTCATCTGGATTATATCCGTTATGTAGACGTTATCCTCGCCAAAGGTCTTTGGGAAAAATACGGTCTGGTTATGAACGAAGAATATCCGACTGCCGATTATTGCTATTGCGACAAATGTGTAGCCGATTTCAAGGCTGCTACCGGTATCGATATTAAATCTGTTGAAGATCCTTCCAAATGCAAAGAATGGGCTCAGTTCCGTTGTGACCTGATCACTAAGCTGGTAGATCGCATTGCAGATACAGTCCATGCTAAAGGTAAAAAGATCAGTGCAGCCGTATTCCCCGGTCCTGACTCACACGCCAAATGGATGGTTCGCCAGGAATGGAATAAATGGAATATCGACGCATTCTTCCCGATGAACTACAACGACTTCTACCTGGAAGACGCTGCCTGGGTAGGCGAGGTGACGAAGGAAGAAGTAAACTCTGTGAACGGAGAAAAACCCGTTTTCAGTGGTTTATTCATCTGCCACGATTGGCAAAACAAAGCTAACATCAAAGATCCGGAAGGACACGGTCTGATCCCTTCTGAAATAGAAGAAGCAGTACGCGGATCGATGGAAAGCGGTGCAGCCGGTGTTGCCCTGTTCACCCCCGGTAACATGACCGACGAACATTGGAAAGCTTTCGACAAAGCGATTCATCAAACTTACACTGTAAAGAAATAAAAGACTTACACAAGATGTAAATAAACGCAGGTATACGCAGCTCTAATTTTCTCATCTGCATATCCCTGCGTTTTTACATTTCATATTCTAATTCTAAAAACAAATAACTATCGCATGAACACAACGACAAAGAAAGAGAAAATCAAATTCAGTAAAGCGTTTTGGGTAGCCAATACCGTTGAACTATTTGAACGTGCCGCCTACTATGGCGTATTTATCGTAATAACACTCTACCTCAGCCGCATTCTCGGATTCAACGACATACAAGCGGCAACCATCGCCGGAACATTCTCCGCATTCCTCTACTTCCTCCCGACTTTTGCCGGTGCACTGGCCGATAAGATCGGATTCCGCAATTCCATGCTATTGGCCTTCTCTTTGCTGACCATCGGTTATGCCGGGTTGGGGCTTTATCCTACCTGGCTCCAGTCAGCCGGACTGGTTGAATACGGGACAACAACAACATTTACCGGATTGCTCGAAAGTAATCTCCGTTATGGAATTATCCCGATCATGATACTGATCGTTATCGGAGGATCATTCATCAAAAGTGTAATTTCCGGAACTGTAGCCAAAGAAACAACTCCCGAAACCCGTGCCAAAGGTTTCTCCATTTTCTATGCAATGGTAAATATAGGAGCCTTCTCCGGCAAGACTATTGTAAAACCGTTGCGCGAAGCATTAGGGAACGAGGGGTTGATCACTCTCAACTATTTTTCCGCTTCAATGACATTCCTGGCTCTTATTGCGATCTGGTTTTTCTATAAAAGCAGCCAACATTCCGGTGAAGGAAAAACTTTCGGACAAATATGGACGGCACTGATCAAAGTCTGTACAAACGGTCGCCTGATCATATTGATCTTTATTATTTCCGGTTTCTGGATGGTTCAGCACCAGCTGTATGCAACCATGCCTAAATATGTTTTACGTTTGGCTGGCGAAGGAGCTTCTCCTTCCTGGTATGCCAACGTGAATCCGCTGGTTGTAGTATTGACCGTAAACTTAGTTACCCAGTTAATGCGTAAGAAAACCGCACTTACCTCTATGACATTCGGTATGTTCATCATGCCGATCTCCGCTCTTTGCATGGCATCGGGAAATATGCTGGATGGCAACACAACTATCCTCGGTATGCATCCGGTAGCTTTCATGATGGTAGTCGGGATTGTCTTCCAGGGACTAGCGGAAACATTTATCTCCCCCCGTTTCCTTGAATATTTCTCATTGCAGGCCCCCAAAGGCGAAGAAGGATTATACCTCGGTTTCAGCCACCTTCACTCCTTCCTGTCATCTATACTCGGATTCGGCTTATCAGGCTTCCTATTAAGCAAATACTGTCCGGAACCGACACTGTTCGCCACGCATGAAGAATGGGTAGCCGCCAGTGCACATGCACATTATATATGGTATTATTTCGGGGCGATCGCACTGGTATCGGCTGTTGCTCTGATTATATATGGGCAGGTAGTAAAGAAACTGGATGCAACCCGCTGTTAAAAACCTAGTATAGAGCAAAAAAGAAGGAGATTTTCTCATTTTCAGAGAATAATTTCCTTCTTTTTTATTAGGTTATCTACTTTCTATTTATTCAGTAATTGCTGAATTGCTGTTTGAGATCCTTTCTGCTTTTTTGATATAGAGATTGTAGGAAAAAGTGCTTCTATTTCATATGATTGCAAAGTATCTCTCGGATCAAAACGATCTGAAGCCACATATTTTTCAACCGAAGTTATTAATTGCCTCGTCGCTAAACGGTTATCTATATCACTTTCCGGATCTACACAAAGAACGAACAGCTTACCCTTTCTAACCTTTGCCTCGAAAGCAATACCCAGTTTCTGATTTGTTTCATACGAATCTATACTTTGAATAATAGGAGTTATATTATTCAAAGCAGTCAAATCCATAGCCGTTGCATGATTCAAAATATCCCACCATTGCCAGTCGGCATATGATTTTGTGGGAAAACACCTAAAAACCGGATGTTGGGCATTAATCAAAGTACCCACAATCATCGGATTCCAATTAAACATGATCGGGTTCCAAAAATGACTGGCAAAATGAGTTTTACGCCCTTCGCATTTTTCCGGAATCAGTAATACATTATTTCCATCTTCAAGCATCTTCAAAGTTTCTTCATTCCATTTACGTGTATAGACAAAATTCGTTTGTTTTTCCGTTTGTTGCGGATATACCCAAATATTCCATTCATTTTTTACTCCTCCCATTCCTGCTTTCAATGTTAGTTGACAAGCATGAGTTATTCCATCCAAATCAATATCAATCGTACCTAAAGAGTCAACCGTATAAGGCTGGATATTTTTATTGTCCAAAGTGCCTTTGCTTATTATTTTCCCATCTTCATCTATCAGGCTCCAGTTTAGCTTTTCCTTTTTAAGAACATCTTTACCAAAATGATATATATCCATTTTTACTTTCAATTGTTCACCTGAAAGAAAAGTTCGTTTCTGTAAACGGGCCAGCAAAACAGTCGGTGCACATGACTCACGAAATTTCTCGGGAGAAACTAAACCTTTACTTTCCCAAAAAGCATCCAGGATTCCTACAAAAGCACTCCCTTGCCCCGGAAAATCAGCAAGGCCTAACAATTGAAAACCTCCCGAAGTACGGGTACGAAGTAAAGATTCATTCACTTCTTTATACTGTAATACGGTATGTGCACCTGTAGCTTTGAAGAAATCATTTGCCTGATGTAACATTCCATTTTTGGTTAACCTTTCTCTAAACACTTCAAAATTACGCGCTTCGAGTACACCCGTATATTTCCTGATCTCATCAAAATTGGGATACATACAACGCTGCCCGGTTTCATGTGCTATAACAGGTACATCAATGTCTGACTCTTTGTTGCGATCCCAATCGGTAGACGGAGTCCCTTCATAAACAGTGATCCATCCTTTGGAAGTAACATGTGACACATAGTATTGATCGGAAGCGGTATGAGTACGAGCCGTAGATGCAGAATAAAGACGACGGTTATCATAAGTCTGCGCTTTCTTGACCAAATCTTCCAAAACAGCAAAATCACCTTCATTTTCATTACCATTACACATTAAAATAAAAGAAGGATGATTACCGTAGGCATCCAGAATAGCATACATCTCTTTTTCAAAGAAATCGCGCCTGGCAGGATATTTGCCAACATCCTTAATCCACATGGGTAGTTCGGCTTGCAGATACATTCCCAATTCATCTCCTGCTATAAATGCAGCTTCGGGAGGGCACCATGAATGAAAACGGACATGATTCATACCATATTCCTTAATTGTAGAGAATATACGTTTCCAATCATCCACATAGGTAGAAGGATAACCGGTCAGAGGAAACACTGCACAGTCGAGTACACCACGCAAATGGATATCATGGCCGTTCAAACGGACATGATGCTTACCTTGTTCTACATTCCGCATACCGAACGTAATCGTCCGGGTGTCCTGCTTTCCGTCTACAAGCAATGTTGTTTCAAATTCATACAAAAAAGGATTGAACTCATCCCATAATTTTATCTGTTTACCTAAGCTAATCGTTTGCTCAATGCCCTTTTGTGCAACGAGACTATCTATCCCAACCTTATGGGTTGCAACAAGTTTGCCTCCTTTTTCACGGACATGCAACTCTAATGATCCTTTTTGAAATGTAGTTAAAGAAGATAACTCGACTTTCGCTAAAACAGACTTATTCTCTATATCAGGATACACATTTACACGGCGAATATGAACCTTTTCTTTGGCCTGTATAGATATATCACCTACTATTCCATTCCAATTAGTTTGTGTGTATTCGGTAGTTCCGTGGTTCCATTGATCCATTGGATATTTCAAACGATTGTCTACACAAAGGGTCAGGGTATGCACTCCCGGTGTTAAATATTTTGTTAAGTGGAAAATATTGGGTGTACTCAAACGTTCATCCATACCAACCAACTGCTCATCTACAAAAACTGTCGTCTCCCAATGACAACGTTCCAGATTCAAGACTATATCTTTATTCTTCCATTCTTCAGGAATAACAACTTCACGTTGGTACCAGGCAGCTCCCTGATACTCGAATTTACGACTGAGACGGTCCACATAACGAGCATTATTTTTAATACCTTTCCCTCCCTGATCCGTAGATCCGGGTAATACAATAGTCTCTACTAATTTATCCAGATAGAGTTCCGATCCGGGGGTTTTACCAAATCCCATAGGATCCAATTGAAAACGCCACATACCGGACAAATCAATCTTTAGCGAATCTGTTTTCGCCTGCATCAAATATGCCACAAAGCATAACAACAATAATACTACAGTTTTTCTCATCTTGTTTTTAATTATCACGCAACAAAGAAATATCAAATCCTCTCAATAAAAAATAGACTATATTTAACCGAGATGGACTATCTTAAGAAATCAGGTATAGATTTAAGCTAAATCGAAGCTAAAATCCATACCTGATACTTAACCTTAACACTCTAAAAAACTTTACCTATTATCTATTTTCCATACACATAAATCTCGGCAACACTTGTAGACGGTTCATTATTACTATCCGGAAGCAACAATTTCAAATAACGTCCCTGTTCTGCCGATTCAGGTATTGATATAGAAAGACTATCACCATCAACAAACACTGCATTTCCTATTTTTTTCCATCCATCGACATTTCCGTTCGATTGATCAGAAACATATAATTCCACGCTCTTCGTATCCGTATTACCGGCTCTGCGATAGATTTCGATCCTTGAGATTTTTTTCTGAGATTGCATATCGATTACTGCCCAGTGCGGCAGAGGCGCACTTTCATCCTCCCAGGCAGAATGCCAGAAAGTGTTTAAATTTCCATCAAGCAAAGCGATTCTTCCTCCATGATCTGAGGACTCGTCCGAAGCAGACAACACTGTCCATGAACTGCTATCATACTTATATTCTTCAGGAATAACAGTTGCAAATGTTTTCCATGCAGTTGCAAACGTATCGATAGCTTCTACTTCCGGAATAAACAAAGATCTGTACTCAATAGTAGAACCAGGCTTTATATCCGGAAGCTCAGTAACATCCTTTATTGAAGAAGTTTCAGTAACTGACAGCGAACCGTCATTCTTCGTATACCGTATTTCACTACAAACAAGGTCACTCGGGGCAAAATACCAAGTAACTATACCTCCCTTATCCGACAGTGATACAGTTTTAATGCGACGATCACTCAATCTTGATTGGTAAATTTCACCATAAGAAGTTCCAAAATCCGTCAGATATAAAGATTTATGTCCAAAATTATCTGTAGTGCGAACATCAAATGTATAAGACTTTTCTTCCATATTTTCCAATATAATGGAAATACTATCATAACCAGTCTTCAATTCAACAGGAACAATCAGAGAATCAAGTCCGTCATTCCAATATACATCAATAGACCGGACATTCGGAGCATTATAAGTACGACAGTTAAACAAAATCCGATTTTTACCTGCAATAAAACCTATCGTATCCGGTTTAGGAGCATAAATGATCTCACCATCTTCAATATATTCTTTATGTACGTCCATAAAATCATCGCAAGAAACGAAAGATAAAACAGATACTACAAATGCAACTATACCATATATTCTTTTCATAATCATTCTTTATTAATTCATTGAGCCAATCATTACTCTTCATTTTCTCCATAAAAAGATATTTCTGCTGGAGAAACATAAGAAGTACCCTTCCAAGCTGAAGTAAGAAGTATACGCACATATCTCATCGGAGGCTGCGATAAATCAAATGAAAACTCATGTCCTTTATCTGCCATTTCCTTATCAAGATCAGTAACAGTATTACCTGGAGAACCAGAAGGCTTAACAATTTCACAATCCATAATTTTAACCCATTCACTCCAATCTCCATCTTTACCAGGCTCGTGATCACAAGTATACACTTCCATTCTTTGAGGGTTACCATGATCATAATAAATATTTGTAGAACCATTTAACTTTCGTTGATGCATAACAAAACGACTAAGTTTAGCCATACAACCCAGATCTATTGTCAAAGCTGCCGGTAAAGCATTATTAGGGGTATGTCCAAAAGTTAAAGGATCATCATCAATCATATAAGCATCCAAACATCCCCATTCTGCAAAAGAAGCATCGTTATCCAAACGCATAACTCGCATTTTTTTCTTATCCAACTTTTCTTCAAACAAAGGCGTAACTTCAGCTGAAATCGTATCTGAGTAATTGTTGAAATTATCTCCTAAAATCATTGAGAATTTGGATAACTCTGGAGCATATCCACGTACGCTATACGTATTTTTATCAATATCACTAGTCAAAATATTTAATGTAGACATCCGACCTAAAGAATCAGGTCCTAACAATTCAACATTTAGAGGAACCTTGTCCGAATTTCCCCAACTAAAATTAGCACCTCCAAAATCTGCTTTAATTCTTACTGTTTTTATAGCTTTACTTAAAGGGGACTCTAAAGGATAAAACTTTACTTCCACAGGATCAGACAGTTCTTGAGCACGATTTACAGCATAAAGCACTGCAGTATGTTCTAAAGTATCATTGTATCCTTGAATTAATAGTTTGTTTTCATAATACGATGCCATTACTTCATTTTCTTTACCATCTGATAGAGTATATACACACTTCACTGCCAATAAATCTTCCGAATTGGGAATCTTATAAGAAATTGTAGCTCCACCGGCAGACGGCTCCACCGTAACATCTGTAACAATTCCCGGCTTACCTAAACTGCCACTAATAGGAGCCAGTTCTTTCTCCGAACAAGAAGAAAAGGCCAACAGTAACAATAAAAAACTCAAATATTTCGTTTTCATACACTTATACTATTATTAAAAATAAACAATTACCACCCCGGATTCTGAATCAATTGCGGATTCTTTACAATATCCGATTCAGGTATAGGGGCTAAATAATTTTTAAATGAGAAAGACTGTTCATAAACAGGAGTCACCGTATAATAATTTTCCACATCAGAAGCATTTATGTTCCACCCTTGAATCAAACGATTTTGTTCTTGCAATGCAGTTTTCCAACGGCGACTATCCCAATAATAACTTCCTTCGCAGGCTAATTCAATCTTACGTTCACGCTGAATGATTTCGCGCATACCTTCTTTTGTTGTCGGTTTTTCCGGATGATTCGAATATTTACGCCAGCTTTGCAATACACCGTCCAATCCGGCACGCTCACGTACCATATCTATATATTTATAAACCTCTGCATCAGGTACATTTTTCGATTCGTTCAATGCCTCGGCACACATCAGCAATAAATCTGCAAAACGCATATCCGGAAAAGGATATGACTCCCAGGTCACACTGTTAGCATCACGATAAGACGAATTTATTGAAACCAATTTTTTAGGCCAATAACCAGTTGCATTATAATTTCCAGGATCTGCCGCAGAAGAATATTCTCCAAAACGATTTTTAGGGTACAGACACTCTGCATCATCATCCGGTGTATTTTTGTAAGAATTTCCATACCATTTACCACGATCAAAACCTAATGTTGAATAAAAACGTGGTTCACGGTCAAAATTCAATCCTGCAGTTTGTTCCCCTTTCTGAATATAATAACGATTTCCTTCATCCCCTGTACGCAGACTATAACGGTTCGTATAATCATACATTATATCTTCTTCAATGGGAACCCCATTTTTCGAATAAAACCATTCAACAGTCGACAAAGGAACGCTCAACCTTTGTCTAGTACCCAAATTTAAAGCAGATTCAAAATAAGTAAAACAGTCAGATTGGAACCCACTACTAACTGGATAAGACGTGTTACTCCAAATAAGTTCAGCATTCCATCTGTGACTAATAACACCTCTCAATGTTTGAACCAGCAAAGTTTGATCTGATAATTTCTTTGCCGATATATAATCAGAAGTTTGGTACAAACGAATTCCTGCAGTTTCACAAATATCTACAGCTTTTTTACATGCTTCTGCCGCAGTTGTCCAACGTGAAGCATCATAAGTCTGATTAAAAAATGGTTCTCCGTTATGATCCCTGAAACTATTATAGTCAGTATTTCCATTAAACAAAGGGCTGGCCCAATACAAAAGTATCTTAGCCTTCAACATATAAGCTGCCGGCTGCGTAAAACGTCCTAACTCTGTTGTCGGATTTGAAAGAATCAACGGTAAAGCTTCACTTTCTATCACTTCATCCATCAGATCAAGAACATACGAAAAACAATCATCCACTTTTTCGCGGTAAACACGTACAGCTTGAGTCGATTCGTTTACAGCCGGACTTTCACGTAACGGACAGATAGGTCCGTAATAAGACAATAAATAAAAATGAAAATAAGCTTTAAGCATTTTGACTTCAGCTATCATACGCTTTTTTTCATATTCATCTAAATCCTTTACATCACCTATCCCCATCATAAAAGTATTACAATCACGAATACCGGCATACAACGAATAACTACTTGCCCAATAATTCATAAGTGCACTGGTCGGACTGTCTTGTCCTAACCCTAATTTCATACCAGTATCACCACTATACTCAGTATTTAAAATCATCTCCATAGCTCCATGAATCCCCGGATTCTCGCTCATACTCGCAGCCTTTGGTACTCTCCAATAACAGGAAGCCAGATATTTTTCTACAGTGTAGCGATCTGCAAAAGCATGCTCTTCGGTAGCCACATTGTCCGGGACTACATCCAGAAAATCACAGGACGTTGCAGCCAATGCTGTACAGACACATACGATATATTTATAAATTGATTTCATATTGTACTATTTTTCTTGTTTTAGAATCCTAAATTAATACCTACATTAATGACACGTTGTATCGGATATCCCAAACCGTTTCCTGCCATTTCCGGATCCCACAGTTTGAATTTACTCCAGCATAATAAGTTTGTTCCACTTACGTAAACACGTAAGTTTTGTACCTTGACTTTCTTTGTTAACACCTGTGGTACGGTATAACCTACTTCTACAGATTTCAAACGAAGGAATGTCGCATCCTGCATAAACCAAGTACTCTTTTGATTGTTATTCTCGATGAACTGATTCGACAATCTGGGCCAGAATGCATACGGATTACGGTTGTTCTCCGACCAATAACTATCGGCAATAACCTGCAATACCTGATTCTCCCCTTTCAGGCCATCATCATAACCATCCAAAAACGGAGTGATCTTCTTTTGGTCAAGCCAGAAAGACTGACGGGCAGATCCCTGGAAAAAGAAAGAGGCATCCAATCCCTTGTAACCGACAGAGAGTCCAAAGCCATAATTGATCTCCGGTGTCGTAGGATAACCGATGGGAACCTTATCCAACTCTGAAATTTTACCATCTCCATTCACGTCACGGTATTTGATATCCCCGGCCATATAATCACCAAACTGTGTCGGTGAGTTCTTTACTTCCGCATCGTCAACAAACAATCGTTCTGCAATATATCCCCAGGTCTGTCCCAAAGACTTACCCACTTTCGACAACCAGGGAGTTGCGCTATAATCAGGTTCTTCCCATTCTACCGCCTCGCTCGTAGCATAGGTAAATGTTCCGCGTCCCGTCATCCACCAGTCTTTATTGAAACTTTTTTCGTAATTCAATTCCATATCGACCCCATTTCCTTTAGCTTTACCCAAATTAGCCTTTACTGCAGGAAGAATACCCATTGTTGCCGGAATCACGCGATCCAACAAAATATTTTCACGGCGTTCCGTAAAATACTCTATATTAGCAGACAGGCCGAAAGTCGTTGTGGCCTCGAAGCCGACATTCATTTTATAAGAAGTCTCCCAACCGATCTGATCATTGGCATAACGATTGAAGCTAATAGAACCGGGATTATAATTCATCTGTGTACCCCAGTTTACTGCTTTACCCGCATTCATATTTACATCCGACAAGTAATAAAAACGATCATTTCCACTACCTATCTGATCCTGACCGGACATACCATAAGAACCCTTAAATTTAAATTGAGAAAACACATCCTTTAACGGTTCAAAAAACTCTTCATTAGAGACCATCCATCCCAACGCTCCCGACGGGAAAAAGCCCCAACGATTATTTTCTGAAAATCGTTCGGAACCATTGTAACCAAAAGTAAACTCTCCGAAATAACGGGAATTGAAGTTGTAAGCCAAACGACCCGCCAAACCTATGTTTCTATAAGGTAATGACAGTTGAAGATTATCCGCAATACCGGATTTCTGATTGCGCATCGTATAAACCAACAGAGCATTCACATTATGTTTATCATTAAATAAACGGGTATATTCTGCTTTTCCTTCCAAATAGATACTGCTGTTTATATAACGCTGCCCTGGTTCGTAATTAATCCATTCCGTACCACCATTAGGATTCAAACGGTTCAATTTATAAGAATTTGCCTGCAAATCATAAGATCCTATGCTATAATAAAATGGCTTATATGCACGATTCACAGAATATTCTGAATAGCGATCCATATTGACAAGCACACTAGCCGTCAAACCCTCTGTTATCATTTTCAAATCCTGATTCAATACAAATTGCGTCAGCATCGTATTCTTACTGTACTCATTATAACCTCTTAAAGCCTGCGCATAAGGATTGACATAGTTAGCACTTCCATAATTACCAAATAAAATATGATTAGCATGGGCATATTTTTCATCCGGTTCATAATACGGTTTAAACAAAACCGGATTAGCCTGCATCACATGAGTATACATACCACTACCACCACCAATAGGCCCTGAATAATCATCAAACGCAGCACTCATTCGTAAAACCAATTCCGTTGTTTTAGTCAGGTTCACATTCACATTTGAACGAATCGTATATTTCATCAAATTGATATTCGAGTTGAAATTATTACGTTTATCAACCTTCACATTTCCATTATCTCGTGTCATATTGGCCGCCACATAATAACGAGCGACCGTACCGCCACCACTCACACTGATATTTGCACGCTGATTCATAGTCAAATCTTTGAACATGGTGCTATACCAGTCTGTCGAAGGAAAAATATCCGGATACAGCCCACGTTCGGTCATGGTTATCTTTTCCTGAGAATATAAAGCTAATCCTAACGGATCACGAGTTTTAATCGCCTCATTCTGCATTCGCATGTAAGTAACCGGATCAGCCTGATCAACCCGACTGGTTGGAGTAGAAAATGAATTTTCAATACGGACATTTACCGCAACCTTACCTTCACGTCCTTCTTTTGTTGTTACGGAGATAACACCATTTGCACCACGCGCACCATACAATGCTGTAGCCGTTGCATCTTTCATGATTGTAAAGCTGGCGATGTCATCAGTGTTCAAACGAGCCAGGTCATCGGTACTCAATTCGATTCCGTCAATCAGGATCAAAGGATCCTTCTTGGCATCTGCTCCAAAAGTCGTGATACCGCGAATAAAGAAGTTGGCATTATCCTGCCCTGGTTCACCACTTGTCTGATAAGAAATCAAACCTGCTACACGACCGGCAAAGGCTGTGGTCAAGTTACTACTCGGAATTTTCAGTTCTGCCGGTTTTACCGTTGTGATGGCAGAAACCACGCTTTCTTTTTTCTGCTTGGCAAAAGCAACAACCGTTACTTCTTCCAACTCATCTGCTTTCGGCTCCATCACGATATTCAGGAACCCCTCTCCCTTATAAGTCAATTCTTTCGTTTCCATACCAATGAAGGAAACAACCAGTACCGCATTGGTATTAACTCCATCGAACTCAAAATTTCCATCTACGTCAGCAATCACACCTTTCGTACTTCCTTTGATTTGCACAGTAGCACCAGGTAGCGGATCACCACCGGTGTCAGAAATCTTACCTTTTACTTTTTTCGAGTTCTGTAAAACAAGGCCGACTAACGGTTCCATCCTGTTTCTTTCCTCATCATAGCGACTAATTTGAATGTCTCTCTTCTCTGTTGCAGGTATATTTCCGGCAGCAAATACCGGAATTGTACAAACAAATGGCAGGGAGACAAAAAGTCCTAAGAGTACTTTTTGCTTCATAATGTATAATTTTTAGGATAAATATAAATTAGGTTATCTTCTCTTTCTCTAAGTCTTACTTCCGTGAAGAGACAGTACTATCTCCTGTATGGAGGCAATACTGTCTCCGGCATGGCGATAACGGTATCTCCAGATAAAAGACAGTAAAATATTCTATTGCGATAAAATTATTCAATCTCCGGACGGTCGCTTCCTCCTCCCGTTCCTACATGTACCGGAATCGAGACAGAACGAGGGGTTTTCAAGGTTATTCCTGTACCTTTTGTATATTGTGTGGTTACGGTCAGTTCATATTCGCCGTCGGTCAGTTCAGTAGGGACTAAAAAGATCAGCTCCGAAGGGTTATTAGTAGCAAACATATCCTCAGTCACTTTTGTCACAGTATCGTTCTCCTTATTACGAATAACGATACCCACAGAAGCATCATCACCTACAACCTTCAAATATGCACCGCGAATCACAAAATTCCGTCCGGGAGTCATACTACCATCTTTCAATTTGGTTTTCTTGTCTTCTGTTTCCAGGATATACATGACATCATTTTTCTCACCTTGTATAACCACCTGGGTTTTGGCAATTTCTTCCCGCAATACTTTATCCTGATTGAAGGATACATAAATACTGTTCTTTTCAGGATTCCAACGTCCTCCTTCTATCAGACCTGTAAAACGTGGAACCGCATAAAACAATCCGGTATTCACATTGTAACCATTCATCAGAAAACGGGCTATGATACGTTCGTAAAGGCTAACAACGTGTACCAGTGTTTCTTGTCTTAAACCGGTATCCTCTTCCCGCATTTCTTTGTACACCTGTTCAAGACCAACATTTCCGGCAGCATCAAGAATCAAAATCTTGTCATTAGGATCTTTCGTCACACTATTGGGTACGATCCATCCTTTTAATTTGTTTTGCATAATAGCTCAAATTGTGAAAGACTAATCTTTCTGGTTTGTATTAAATATTGTAAATCCTACAACCTAAAAAAGCAATAGTCTTAGCAGAACTATGGTATCCATCTACATATTCTGGAAGTTTATTCAATAGAAGTCGTATATTATGACAATAAAACTCAGATTGGATATCTCAACTCATTCTTTGAAAATAAACACATCAAACAACTGAATAAACATTACAATCTCAAATTAAATATTTTGAAATACAGATTTTGAAAGTTTATATTTATTTGTACTTTATCAGCTGTTTCGAAAGATAATCCATTATCAAAGAATGAAAGTCTATTTTCTCTTCTTAGAAAGCTCTGTATTTTTGCATTGTTAATTAAATAACCTAAAACAATACCATAGTTCTGCTAAGACTACAGTAACTCAGATGAAAAAATACGGTTATATAATCTTCCATACAGATATGATAATTTCGGGAGAAATTATCTAAATATTAAAAACTGAAACTTTAGTACACATCAAAAAAATCAACTAAACATCAAGTTATTTCATCATATATTATATATGTAACCGGCATTTGATTATTTGCACAATCTTTCGATTAGATGTACAATCTTTCGATTTGCCATACCTCAGCATTCTTTAAACTTACATTTTAAATATTTGTAAAAATCGGATATTACATAACTATTGAACTTTTCCCTTAAAATAGCGAATGAACAGCTTATGTCAAAAACAACAAAGGTGCAGTCTGGGTGCTCAAAAAACCCTAAAGTGTGCAGATTTCAGGTTAAAGTTCTTTGAGATAAAGAATGTTTGACTACTTTTGCAATCGGTAATTTTTTTACTAATTACCAATTAATTTTCAGACAATAGAAATCTAATATTCCTATTAATATGAGTTTAAGAATTATTGTTTTAGCGAAACAGGTTCCGGACACACGCAACGTGGGAAAGGATGCGATGAAAGAAGACGGAACGGTAAACCGTGCCGCCCTTCCCGCCATCTTTAACCCGGAAGACCTGAACGCATTGGAGCAGGCACTGCGCCTGAAAGATGCCTACCCCGGATCGACTGTTACATTACTGACTATGGGACCGGGACGTGCCGCCGAAATCATCCGTGAAGGTTTATACCGCGGAGCAGACGGCGGCTTTTTGTTAACCGACCGTGCCTTTGCAGGAGCCGATACACTGGCAACATCATACGCCCTGGCTACGGCTATCAAAAAAATTAACGAGTACGATATTATCATCGGTGGCCGTCAGGCTATCGACGGAGATACTGCACAGGTAGGTCCCCAGGTAGCTGAAAAGCTGGGATTGACACAAATCACGTATGCTGAAGAAATCCTGAACGTGGATGAAGCAGCACGCCGTATCACCGTAAAACGTCATATCGACGGAGGCGTGGAAACCGTAGAAGGCCCGCTGCCTATCGTAATCACAGTAAACGGCTCGGCAGCTCCCTGTCGTCCGCGTAACGCCAAACTGGTACAGAAATACAAACGTGCCATGGGAGCACAGGAAAAAGCGGCTCAACCGACAGCCTGCCACCCCAATGGCCCGCAAGCTATTCAGTATCCTGAACTATACGAAACACGCCCGTATCTGAACATCCCCGAATGGAGTGTGGCTGATGTGAACGGCGACCTGTCTCAATGCGGATTATCCGGCTCGCCGACAAAAGTAAAGACTATACAAAATATCGTGTTCCAGGCAAAGGAAAGTAAAACACTGACCGGCTCGGACAAAGATATAGAAGATATGATTGTTGAACTGTTAGCTAACCATACCATCGGATAAGATTATGAATAACGTATTTGTATATTGTGAGATTGAAGGCACAACCGTTGCCGATGTAAGTCTCGAACTTCTGACCAAAGGTCGCAAGTTAGCGAATCAGTTAGGTTGCCAGCTGGAAGCAATTGTTGCCGGTAGCGGCCTCGAAGGCGTAGAAAGCCAGGTGTTGCCTTACGGTGTCGACAAACTGCATGTGTTCGATGCACCGGGCTTGTTCCCTTACACATCCCTGCCCCACTCTTCCGTACTGATCAACCTGTTCAAGGAAGAAAAACCCCAGATCTGCCTGATGGGCGCTACTGTTATTGGCCGCGACCTCGGTCCGCGTGTATCATCCGCACTGACCAGTGGTCTGACTGCCGACTGTACTTCATTGGAAATCGGTCCTCACGAAGATAAAAGAGCAGGTATCACTTACGAAAATCTGCTGTACCAGATCCGTCCGGCATTTGGCGGTAATATCGTTGCCACCATCATCAACCCCGAACACCGTCCCCAGATGGCAACCGTTCGCGAAGGTGTGATGAAGAAAGAGATTCTGGACGCAAATTATAAAGGCGAAGTGATCCGGCACGACGTAGCTAAACTCGTCCCGGAAACGGATTATGTAGTAAAAGTGATCGACCGTCACGTAGAAAAGGCAAAACACAACCTGAAAGGCTCTCCGATCGTCATAGCCGGCGGTTACGGAATGGGGTCGAGGGAAGGATTCGACAAATTGTTCGAACTGGCTAAAGAACTTCACGCCGAAGTAGGTGCCAGCCGTGCAGCCGTCGATGCCGGTTTCTGCGATCACGACCGTCAGATCGGCCAGACAGGTGTAACAGTTCGTCCGAAATTATATATCGCTTGCGGTATCTCCGGACAGATACAGCACATTGCAGGTATGCAGGATGCAGGTATCATCATCTCTATCAACAACGACGAGAACGCTCCGATCAACACGATCGCCGACTATGTTATCAACGGCACAGTTGAAGAAGTGATCCCGAAGATGATTAAATATTACAAACAGAACAGCAAGTAAAGAGATGGCAAATTATTATACAGACATACCGGAACTCAAGTATCACTTGAACAATCCGATGATGGAACGTATTTGCGAACTGAAAGAACGCAATTACAGAGATAAAGAAGAGTTCGACTATGCACCGCAGGATTATGCCGATGCAATGGATTCATTCGATAAAGTGCTTGAAATCACCGGGGAAATCACCGGAGAGATCATTGCCCCCAACGCCGAAGGTGTCGACGAAGAAGGTCCTCACTGCGCTAACGGACGTGTGGAATATGCTTCCGGAACAAAACAGAATCTGGATGCAATGGTGAAAGCCGGCCTGAACGGTATGACCATGCCGCGTCGTTTCGGTGGTTTGAACTTCCCGATCACTCCGTACACCATGTGTGCCGAAATCGTTTCTGCCGCCGATGCCGGATTCGGTAACATCTGGTCGCTTCAGGATTGTATTGAAACATTATATGAATTCGGTAACGAAGATCAGCACAACCGTTTCATCCCGCGTATCTGCGCCGGAGAAACCATGTCTATGGACTTGACCGAGCCGGATGCCGGTTCTGACTTGCAGTCCGTTATGCTGAAAGCGACTTTCGACGAAAAAGAAAACTGCTGGCGCCTGAACGGTGTAAAACGATTTATCACCAATGGGGATGCAGACCTTCACCTGGTACTGGCCCGTTCGGAAGAAGGAACGAAAGACGGACGTGGTTTGTCTATGTTCATCTACGACAAGAAACAGGGTGGTGTAGACGTTCGCCGCATTGAAAACAAGTTGGGTATCCACGGATCACCTACTTGCGAATTGGTTTACAAGAATGCTAAAGCTGAACTTTGCGGTGACCGCAAATTAGGTTTGATCAAATATGTTATGGCGTTGATGAACGGTGCCCGCCTGGGTATCGCTGCACAGTCTGTCGGTTTGAGCCAAGCTGCTTACAACGAAGGAATGGCTTATGCCAAAGAACGTAAACAGTTCGGCAAAGCGATCATCGACTTCCCGGCAGTTTACGATATGCTGTCTATCATGAAAGCGAAACTGGATGCAGGTCGTGCTCTGTTGTATCAGACTTCACGCTATGTGGATATCTACAAAGCGCTGGATGATATTTCACACGAACGCAAACTGACTCCGGAAGAACGTCAGGAACAGAAGAAATATGCAAAACTGGCTGATTCATTCACCCCGTTGGCAAAAGGTATGAACTCTGAATACGCCAACCAGAATGCGTACGACTGTATCCAGATTCACGGCGGATCAGGTTTCATGTTGGAATATGCTTGCCAGCGTATTTATCGTGATGCCCGTATCACTTCAATCTACGAAGGTACGACACAGTTGCAGACTGTTGCCGCTATCCGTTATGTAACAAACGGTTCTTACCTGGCGATGATCCGCGAATTTGAAGCTATCCCCTGTTCTGCCGAAATGGAACCGCTGAAAGCAAGACTGGTAGAAATGGCTAACAAGCTGGAAGCTTGCATGAATAAGGTGAAGGAAGCACAAAATCAAGAATTACTTGACTTCGTTGCCCGCCGCCTGATGGAAATGGCAGCCGACTGTATCATGGCTTACCTGTTGATCCAGGATGCAACCAAAGCACCCGAATTATTCAGCAAATCAGCCGTAGTATACTTGAACTATACAGAAGCCGAAGTAGAAAAACATCACAGCTTCATCGAGAAGTTCAACGCTGACGAATTAGTAAACTACAGACAATAATAAGTATTGTCTCTCCATAAAAAAGCCGGATATCAGAATAAAGATGATATCCGGCTTTTTTCAGATATTACCGATGAGAAGAATGCCATAATATCCATTGCATAATCCCTCTTAATGATAAATAGATCAGGAATGCCATCCATAATGCATGGTTTCCCATCACACCGTAAAAGAGATAATAGACCACAAAGAACAGTCCCGAAGCCACCAGCATCGAATAAAGCATCAACCGGGTAGCTGTTGCACCAATCAGGATGCCATCCCAAAGAAAAGCGGCAAAGCCGGCCAAAGGAATAGCCAAAACCCAATAATAATAACTTCCGGCAGCTTTAATGACTGTTGTATCATTCGTCAGCAATCCCAGAAAATCTTGTCCACCTATCATATATAGAATCATAAAAGACAACGACAATCCCCATCCCCAACGGAATAGCAGACGAATCATCCTTTGTAATCCGGTGTTATTTCGTGCGCCGACATAACGTCCGGTCATCGCTTCACCGGCATAGGCAAAGCCGTCCATTATATAGGAAAATAGTGTAAACAGCTGCATCAACAACGTATTAACAGCCAATACAACATCTCCCTGCCGTGCACCTGTCGATGTAAAAAAGGTAGTAACAGCCACCAAACATAATGTACGGAAAAAGATATCGCTATTCACCTGAAAGAAACGCTTCATAGCTGTCTTGCCGATTATCTCCCGCCAACGAAAAGCAATTTTCAACCGCCCGTAATAACGAAGCCAAAGCAACGAAGCCATAAAAAGTCCGGCATACTGAGCTATCAGCGTGCCCAACGCCACTCCTTCTATCTTCATATCCAGCAAATAAACAAAAGAAAGGCTGGCAACGATATTCACCACATTCTGTGTAATCGCTATAAACATCGGGAAACGTGAATTTTGCATGCCGATAAACCACCCTGCAACCCCATAAAGTCCCAATACGGCAGGTGCTCCCCATACACAAATATTGAAATAAACCGTAGCCAGTTCGCGCACCTCTGGGGTAGCATCTATCAAAAGAAAAGCTATTTTCCGGATCGGATATTGAAGCAGCAACAGACATAAAGCGATAAACAGCCCCACTCCCACTGCCCGTAACAAAACACGTGTCACCTCTTTCAGGTCACGCTGTCCAAAAGCCTGAGAAGTCATACCACTCGTCCCCATCCGCAGAAAACCAAACAGCCAGTAAATAATATTGAACAGCATCCCTCCTACGGCAATCGCCCCGATATAAGCCGCCGATCCCAAATGACCGACAATAGCGACATCGATCAGCCCCAATAAAGGCACAGTTATATTCGAAACAATAGAAGGTATTGCTAATTGAAGAATTTTTTTGTTCATGTTATTGTATATACCAAAAGCTTATTCTTAAATTTGTAAACAAAGTTACGGATTACTTTATATATAACATTATAACGCAACAATGTTTCAATAACAGATAAAACGCGAACCCAAAGTGGTTGTAAAAACACAGGATGTTCGCACTCCCTGTTATTCTGATATTTACAATATTATTAATAACTATACAAATACCAATTATTTGTACACTTTATTATTCGCAAAATTATATGCTGAAAATGTTATCAATAAAGCTTTCCATAAACATGCAGTCGCATCCTTTACGGGTGCGTGGATTGAAACATCGCGGAACTTGTCACGGTTCACACGGGCTTGTAGTCGCATCCTTTACGGGTGCGTGGATTGAAACCTTGTGGTCGCTGTCCTAACTGTCGCTCTAACAGTCGCATCCTTTACGGGTGCGTGGATTGAAACTTTTAATAAGATGTTTAATCCTAAATTTTAAAATGTCGCATCCTTTACGGGTGCGTGGATTGAAACATAAACAATTGTACATCACGCTTGGATACTACGGGGTCGCATCCTTTACGGGTGCGTGGATTGAAACAAACCAACGCTGCAAAGCATTAGATGTGCGTAAGTCGTCGCATCCTTTACGGGTGCGTGGATTGAAACTGATATACCTGGAATTGGCAAGAGAATGGCTGAGTCGCATCCTTTACGGGTGCGTGGATTGAAACAGCGGGACGCGTCGGTATATATATATGACTATAAGTCGCATCCTTTACGGGTGCGTGGATTGAAACTTATGCTGATGTTTTTAACAAAGAAAATATTGGTCGCATCCTTTACGGGTGCGTGGATTGAAACGGTGCAAATACCTGACGGCAAGTAAAATTTGCTTGGTCGCATCCTTTACGGGTGCGTGGATTGAAACCGCTGACACGCCATAACTCTTTAGCTGAGCTAGTAGTCGCATCCTTTACGGGTGCGTGGATTGAAACTTGGAAAACCGTACGGGTTCCGGCCCGTACAGTGTCGCATCCTTTACGGGTGCGTGGATTGAAACATTATATTGCAGATAATCGTTTATAGCATAAATAGTCGCATCCTTTACGGGTGCGTGGATTGAAACTTCCCTCGGAGGATGATTGGGAGAACATAAAACACGTCGCATCCTTTACGGGTGCGTGGATTGAAACCGCCTACCTGCAAGAGGTGGACGGAGTGGTGGCGTGTCGCATCCTTTACGGGTGCGTGGATTGAAACCGAACCGCAAGGGGTAACATCCGAATATATATATGTCGCATCCTTTACGGGTGCGTGGATTGAAACAGTCCAATCCGCCTGAAGGATCTGATCATGACATGTCGCATCCTTTACGGGTGCGTGGATTGAAACAAATAATGTTTATGAGTATGGGTGAACCCTTTCTGTCGCATCCTTTACGGGTGCGTGGATTGAAACCGACTATCTATACAGGCACATATCCGACAATTAAGTCGCATCCTTTACGGGTGCGTGGATTGAAACCAAATAGGAAATGTTACAAAGGGTGATGCGGCGTGTCGCATCCTTTACGGGTGCGTGGATTGAAACCCTTCCGGGAGATAAAAGCCCGTCGGCGGCAATCGTCGCATCCTTTACGGGTGCGTGGATTGAAACAATGCTAATCAATTTGGTCGCGACATGCAGGAACTTGTCGCATCCTTTACGGGTGCGTGGATTGAAACACATAATAAAAAAATGCCTGAAAGTTTAAAAAATCCAAGTCGCATCCTTTACGGGTGCGTGGATTGAAACTTATTATATCTAAAATATCGATGGCATTGTACCGGTCGCATCCTTTACGGGTGCGTGGATTGAAACTTTTATTGTAGCATTGTGTAACTTTGATAACTGGGGTCGCATCCTTTACGGGTGCGTGGATTGAAACCAGTATAATATACTGAACCAGTTATAGCGTAGTTGTCGCATCCTTTACGGGTGCGTGGATTGAAACTACTCTTTAGGTCGGAGAAGGACACCAAGATAAAGTCGCATCCTTTACGGGTGCGTGGATTGAAACTTTCAAGATGACATCACCAAACGCACCACTAATAGTCGCATCCTTTACGGGTGCGTGGATTGAAACGGTTAACACGTCTGCCGGTGTGTTGGGGTTGCCGTCGCATCCTTTACGGGTGCGTGGATTGAAACCGGATCTCCCCCATGCAGGTGAAAACAAAATCCAGTCGCATCCTTTACGGGTGCGTGGATTGAAACCTTAAGAAACTCTTTCATATCATCATCATAGAGGTCGCATCCTTTACGGGTGCGTGGATTGAAACCTCTGACCGATTATGTCAAAGAAATTTTTGCTAAGTCGCATCCTTTACGGGTGCGTGGATTGAAACCGATTTTGTTGTAATTGGATTTTGAGCGGAGTCTTGTCGCATCCTTTACGGATGCGACACGTTCCTTTTTCAGAGTCATCATCGTTTCAATCTACTTAGAGAGCTCGTTTCATTACCAAGAATTACCATACTAAGTATAATTATAAACAAAATACAAACGACCACAAAAAGAAAATGTCATTATTCATCAATAGACTGTTCTTATATTATTTACCTATTCTAAATTAAATTTATTTGCCTTCCATTGTAAATTAAAGCACGAATACTTTGTTCATTAAAAAATAAAACATAACTTTGTGAAATAAGAATAACAGAAAAAGTATATTTCTCAAAGTGTGGACACCTATATTATTATTTATTAATTGTTAACCTAAACTTATGATATACACGAATAAAGAATACTGTCTTGAGGTTAAAGGAAACATGGCCTGTTTTACCAGACCTGAAATGAAAGTCGAAAGAGTCAGCTATGATGTGATAACTCCCTCTGCTGCACGTGCTATCTTTGAAGCTATCTTTTGGAAGCCAGCTATACGATGGAACATAACTCGGATAGAAGTTTTAAATCCCATTAAATGGTTTTCCTTTAAAAGGAATGAGGTCGGAAACCTGATGAGTCCTCGTGCATCCGGGTTATTCATTGAAGATAACCGGCAACAAAAATCCAGTTTATTACTGAAAGATGTCTGTTACAGGATTTTCGCAGAACTGGAATTTATACCTATAAGGAATAGAACAGAAGAAGATAAGTCGAAAGCGACAGCAGGGGCTTCTGACGAAAATCCAGGTAAATATAATGCAATGTTCGAGCGCAGAGCTAAAAAAGGACAATGTTTCAATCAACCCTATTTAGGTTGCCGTGAGTTCTCCGCAGATTTCACATACATCGAAAATCCGGTAAAAGGAGACGGAATACCCGAAGACCGCGATTTAGGATATATGCTATATGATATGGATTTCACAAACAAAAAAGATCCGAAACCAATGTTTTTCCGTGCAATAATGAAACAAGGAGTCTTGGTCGTTCCATCCATTAACAGTGAGGAGGTACGCCGATGATTTTGCAAGCATTATACGAATACTACCAGCGTAAAGCCGCTGATCCGGAGAGCACCATCGCTCCCCGCGGATTAGAATGGAAAGAAATTCCTTATCTTATTCTGATAGATAAAAAAGGAAGGTTTTTAGAACTACAGGATACCACCGAGGGGGTAGGAAAACAAAAACGAGCAAAAAAATATCTGGTTGTTAAAAGTAAAGGACGTACCGGTAGCAACAGTTGGCAAACTGCAAATGTATTTTGGGACCATTTCGGATATGTATTAGCCCAACCTAAAAATACAGATGATAAAGGAATGCCCAAAGCACTGGATGATGCCGCTAAACAAAATAAATCCTTTGTTCAGGAAGTCAGGCGACTTGCCGAAATGCATCCTTCCAATGAAGACATTCAGGCTGTAGCCGGATTTTACGATAACCCGGAGAATCTTCAACGTATAAAAACGGACCCGTTATGGGAAGAATGCATCAAAAAAGACGGGACAAACATATCCTTTAAAGTAGCCGGACATATTACTATCGTAGCCGAAAATCCAGATGTAACATCATCCATAGAAGATTGTTCGGAGAAGGATGAACCAATAGGAATATGCCTTATTACCGGAAAAAAGGCTCCGATAGCTATACTCAATAGCGCTATTACCATACCCGGAGGCAAAAGCGGAGCAAAGCTGGTCGGCTTTCAGAAGAAATCAGGTTACGATTCATATTATAAAGAACAAGGTATGAACGCGCCTATTTCAAAAGAGGCTGAAGCTGCTTATACCACGGCATTAAATACGTTATTAGGAAAAGACTCCTCCAACAAATATCATTTACACGACACATCCGTTGTTTTCTGGTCGCAGAAACCGACAAAACTGGAGCAATGTGTCAGTTTCATGTTTGCACCTCCTTCAAAAGATAATCCGGATAAAAATACGGAAGTTATCAGAGACTTTCTTCAATCCCTTTCTTCCGGAATATTGAATGATGAGGATGAAACCCCTTTTTACATTTTAGGCTTAGCTCCTAATGCCGCCCGTATTTCCATAAGATTCTGGCGACAAGGAACAGTAGGCGAATTTGCCAGTCATATCAGACAACATTTTAAGGACTTGGAAATCATAAAAAGCAAAAATCAGAGAGTTTATTTTTCTTTATTCAACTTACTGACCCAGGTTGCATCCTTAAATAAAATGGAAAATCTGCCGCCTAACTTAGCCAGCGATTTAAGCCAAAGTATATGGGACAACCAGCCATACCCAACCACATTGCAGATGCAATGTCTGATACGAATCAAAGCAGACCGGAATATAACGTCGATCAGAGCCGCTATACTCAAAGCCTACTTAAATAGAAAATTCAGAAATCATAATAATCCACCTAAAGAAATTCAAATGGCACTAGATTTAGAAAATAAAAACCAGGCGTACTTATGTGGCCGCTTGTTTGCTATCCTTGAAAAGATCCAGAGTGATGCTATCCCGGGAGCTAATTCTACGATTAAAGAGCGTTACTACGGTGCAGCGTCGACTACCCCGACAACTGTATTCGGCCGCTTGTTGTCTCTATCCAGACATCATCTTGCAAAATTTGATACAGGGAAATCTGTTTATTATGAAAAATTATTGCAAAGTGTTATCACTGATCTGGATAGTAACGGGTTACCTAAATATTTATCGATGGACGACCAGTCGCGTTTCGCTATCGGTTATTACCATCAAAGAGAAGATTTATATAAAACAACAACAGATAAAGAAAAAAATTAATACTATACAAATATGGAAACAGCAATAAACAATCGTTACGACTTCATTTATTTATTTGATGTACAGGATGGTAATCCGAACGGTGATCCCGATGCCGGAAACTTACCCAGAGTTGATCCGGAAACAGGGGAAGGCCTGGTTTCCGATGTCTGTCTGAAACGTAAAGTCCGGAACTTTGTCCAAATAGTAAAAGGAGGAGAAAGACCGTATGATATATTTATTAAAGAGAAAGCGGTATTGAATAATCTGATCACTGAAGCTCATAAACAGGAAGGGGTTAAAGATATAAAAGAGAAAGGAGATAAAACAGAGGCTGCCCGGCAATGGATGTGCAGAAACTTTTATGACATAAGGACATTTGGAGCCGTACTAAGTACTGGTGAAAATGCCGGACAGGTTCGTGGCCCTATCCAATTTACTTTTGCCCGTTCCATCAGTCCGATTGTTACTGCCGAACATAGTATAACCCGTATGGCTGTGGCAACGGAAGATGAAGCTAAAAAACAGAGTGGAGATAACCGTACTATGGGACGTAAATTCACTGTTCCTTACGGATTATATAAAGCAAACGGATTTATTTCTGCTCATTTAGCTACACAAACCGGATTCAATGAAGATGACCTGAACTTATTCTGGGATTCATTGAAAAACATGTTCGATCACGACCATTCAGCAGCCAGAGGAATGATGAATGCCCGCAAATTGATCGTATTCAAGCACAGTACTGCATTAGGTAATGCTTCAGCTCATTCCTTATTCGGTTTAGTGAAGGTTCAACTAAAGGATGACCAACGCCCACCCCGTTCGTTCGACGATTATATTGTTACCATCGACAAGGATAAACTACCGGAAGGCGTAGAAGTTCTGGACATGATATGATAGAATACGGAGATGAGGACCTGTTGATGCTTTCCGGAATCCAGCATATAACTTTCTGTGAACGTCAATGGGCCCTTATACATATCGAACAGCAGTGGGCGGAAAACAACCTCACTATTGAAGGAAACTGGATGCATCAAAAAGTAGATGATCCAACCTTGATGAACCGTAATAAAGGTATAGTTACATTAAGGTCTGTTACGCTTGTCTCCAGACGGCTAGGACTTTATGGAATATCTGATGTAGTAGAGATGGTTGCTTCCTCCTCCGGACAAAATGCAATAAAACATCCTAAATATCCGGGATTCTGGCAATTAATTCCGGTCGAATACAAACGGGGTAAACCTAAAAAAGACCAGATAGATGAAGTCCAGCTATGCGCACAAGCGATTTGCCTGGAAGAAATGTATAACGTCAACATAGAAAAAGGCTTTTTGTATTATGGGGAAACCCGCCACCGGGAAGAGGTTCCGTTTACCGGAGAATTACGGAAACTGGTTGAAAATAAATGTGCCCAAATGCACCGGTTATACGAACAAAAAGTCCTTCCGCCGGCAATATACAAAGCGCATTGCAAGTCATGTTCATTATGTGACGTATGCATGCCTAAAGTTCTGACAAAAACACCGAAAGTGAATACTTACCTGTCCCAGTTATATGATTAAAATATGAGAAAATTATTGAACACATTATATGTAACTACTCCTGAAGCCTATTTAACTAAAGATGGAGAAAATGTAGTAATCAGAGTAAAGGAAAAAGATATATTCAGAATTCCGGTTTTGAATATAGAAGGTATTGTCACATTCGGATATATGGGTGCTTCTCCAGCATTAATGAAGATGTGTGCCGAAAGAAATGTAGGGTTATGTTTTTTAAGTGCCAACGGACAGTTTCAGGGTAGAGTCTCCGGCCCGACAAAAGGAAATGTCCTTTTGCGAAGAACACAATACAGGATTGCCGACGATGCAAATAAATCGCTGGAGATCAGCCGTCTGTTTATTGCCGGAAAGATAGCAAATTCCCGGACGGTTATCGACCGTTTCAAAAGAGATCATATTTCTTCCGACGAACAGCTATCCTTGTTTTTATCCGTATCTGAAAAATTAAAGAGATCAAAGAATCAGGCTTTAGTTGCTGAGTCCTCCGATACATTAAGAGGTATAGAGGGAGAAGCCGCTACAACTTATTTCTCTGTATTTAACCAGATGATCATATCACAATGTGAGGATTTTCCTTTTAACGGAAGGAACAGAAGACCGCCCAAAGACAAAGTAAATGCCCTGTTGTCATTTGTTTATACCTTGCTGAATCATGAGGTACAGTCTGCATTGGAAACAGTAGGGCTCGATCCGTACGTAGGCTTTTTACATACCGATCGCCCAGGAAGAGCTAGTTTAGCGTTAGATATGATGGAAGAGTTACGAGCCTATCTGGCAGACAGGTTGGTATTGTCTTTAATCAATCGTAAACAGATATCCGGTAAAGGTTTTGTTGAACACGGAGATAACGGGATCGTAATGGATGAAGATATCAGAAAGGAAGTGTTACTCGCCTGGCAGAAGAGAAAAAAAGAGACAATAATCCACCCCTACTTAAATGAATCCGTACCAATAGGACTTATCCCATATATTCAGGCGATGCTTTTAGCTCGTTTTTTGAGAAACGATTTAGATAATTATCCGGTCTTTTTAATGAAGTGATTTTATGTATGTTCTAGTTACATATGACGTTGAAACGATGACTTCCGACGGACAGCGCAGGTTACGTCAGGTAGCACGTCAATGCCTGAATTATGGCCAACGCGTCCAGAATTCCGTTTTTGAATGCTCTGTCTCACCTGCTCAATTTACCGAGTTAAGATTAAAACTATCGGATATCATAGATCATAAAAAAGATAGTATACGTTTCTATTTCCTGGGAAATAATTATTCCAAAAGGGTTGAATACATAGGTGTCGTCACATCCTATAATGTAGAAGACGAACTTATAATATAACTGTTCGCGAACATTAAGCATTACCCCAAAAGCCGGGGTTTTCGCATTTATTGATTGTTAGTCTATTGCACATATCTATTGGCTCTATTTCATCAATAAAGAATCCAAAAAGTTTATTATCGCATAAAGATATTGGTAACAAACTGTAAATGTTTGTGTTATTTGTAATGCAGTCGTATCTTATAGAGGTACGTGGATTGAAACAATTATCATCCGATCGTGAAGAAAACGAGTACGAGTCGTATCTTATAGAGGTACGTGGATTGAAACGCATATTGGATATCTTGATGTTCTATATTTGAAAAGTCGTATCTTATAGAGGTACGTGGATTGAAACCAATTGTCTGTATTACAGACAAAACAGAAAGCTGTGTCGTATCTTATAGAGGTACGTGGATTGAAACTATAAATTCAGCCCCAGCCAAAAGACACATTTCGTCGTATCTTATAGAGGTACGTG
Organism: Parabacteroides caeci; assembly: GCF_023656795.1. Lineage (NCBI taxonomy): Bacteria > Pseudomonadati > Bacteroidota > Bacteroidia > Bacteroidales > Tannerellaceae > Parabacteroides > Parabacteroides caeci. The sequence goes on along the minus strand of NZ_JAMOKT010000018.1, from coordinate 67,798 downwards.
GATTGAAACTGATCTTTGTAATCATAAACTATTTCACATGTATGTCGTATCTTATAGAGGTACGTGGATTGAAACTCCAACGGCTCAAATGGCTCGTTTGCGTACTGCTGGTCGTATCTTATAGAGGTACGTGGATTGAAACGATCAGCACAAACAGAGGAAATATTGGAGGAAGTCGTATCTTATAGAGGTACGTGGATTGAAACTCAAACCGCTCTTAATCGTTTGCAGGCTGCTTTTGTCGTATCTTATAGAGGTACGTGGATTGAAACCCATTTATACACTGAACAAAAAAATGGTGAAACTGTCGTATCTTATAGAGGTACGTGGATTGAAACCGGCTATCTCGGACAGTAAGCTGATTAAAATCCTGTCGTATCTTATAGAGGTACGTGGATTGAAACGTTAGCGTCAACGATATGGTTCGGTATTTAAGCCGTCGTATCTTATAGAGGTACGTGGATTGAAACTGCTCTCACCGACCGGTATACCTCTCAAGGTTTGTCGTATCTTATAGAGGTACGTGGATTGAAACACATCGACTAACACCTTTAGCCAGGCATAATGCGTCGTATCTTATAGAGGTACGTGGATTGAAACTCCGATCTGGTTATAGAGAGCCAAAACAGGAACGTCGTATCTTATAGAGGTACGTGGATTGAAACTTTAGGTCGTTACAAAACAGTACTAGATGGTTATGTCGTATCTTATAGAGGTACGTGGATTGAAACTACAGCTTTATCTAGGTCAACAAGAATAACTCTGTCGTATCTTATAGAGGTACGTGGATTGAAACTGCAATACAGGAGATTGCTCGATCATCATGCCGGCAGGTCGTATCTTATAGAGGTACGTGGATTGAAACTGACCAATTCGCATTTATTATACAAGACTACAAGAGTCGTATCTTATAGAGGTACGTGGATTGAAACTGATGTTGTTTATCGTAATCCGAATAATGCTCAGTCGTATCTTATAGAGGTACGTGGATTGAAACTTCTGAGAACCAAAACCAAGAGCAGAACCGAGAAGGTCGTATCTTATAGAGGTACGTGGATTGAAACTTTTCTTTGCGCAACTAATATATTGACTAAAAGTCGTATCTTATAGAGGTACGTGGATTGAAACTTTTCTGACTTAGCTTTATTAACAGCGTCTGTCAGTCGTATCTTATAGAGGTGCGTGGATTGAAACCGTCCACGGCGACCCCTTGGGATGTATATGTCGTCGTATCTTATAGAGGTACGTGGATTGAAACACGTTAGCATTCGAGACCGTATTGTTACCATTGGTCGTACCTTACAGAGGTACGTAGATTAAAACAAACATTGGTCGGGAGTTGATACACGTGCATAACCGTTGCACCCGTAAAGGATGCGAGTAGTGTTATTGTTGCAATTTCAATTCAGACACGTTTCAATCCACGCACTTATTATAATCAACTCAATCTGTAACACCTATCACACCAACAGCAACTCCTCCACCCAAGCGCCATCCAAAACCAACCCGGCACGTTCATCATAACACCTTCCATCCTCCAATATAAATATCCCAGCATACTCTCCCGCAGTGCCCTGTTTACGAAACTGTTCGAAATCCCATTTTCTGACGGATACGCTATACTGTTGCAGCTTACGTAATAACCAGAATTCCGGACCAATCCGCTTCAGTTCTTCCAGTAAGGTTGCGCCATCGCCATAGCCGACTAAGATGGATACCGAGTCTTTATCGTCTATTAACCGGAATTGATCGGCTGCCGTAGCAAAAAGGAAATTCATTTCTCCGGCACCTTTATATAAAGAGTCTTTGATCTCTGCCTTATCAAAGGTGTTACAATTGCTATAGAATAACCGGAAATATTGAGCCATACAATCCGGGGAAAACAAGTCACTCCCATCGGAAATAGACAACATCTCCCGCAAAGCAGCCGCCCCCTTACCCATCAAACCACGTAAAATACTATTCTCTGGTTTGAAGACAAAGACCTGCCCCAACTTACCCTTCTTGTTCAACTTGCCTTCCCGGTTACATCTTCCTGCCGCCTGTATGATTGAATCCAGACCGGCAAATGCACGGTATACCACAGGGAAGTCAATATCTACCCCGGCTTCAACCAACTGCGTGCTTATCACACGGACAGGTTCATTGTCCTTCAATTTCTGCTTGATCAATTTTATCACTTCCATGATATGTGCGGAACACATCATACGTGACAAGTGCAAAGTACCTTCAGGCATGCGCTGATAAAGCTCCCGTGCCTCCTTACGGGTATTTACAATACATAGTACACAATCATATCCGGACAGTTCGTCGGCAAGGTCATCGAAAGTCGTGGTCGATTCCGGCCAATGCAATTCTACCCGTTTAAAAGCCTCAAACAAATGATCATGCACGGAAGTAATTTCTGTCACGGGACTCTTCAATCCATTAAAAGCCTTCTGCCCCGTTCCGATATGACCGGCAAACACTGGTAATGTCGCTGTGGTAAACAAAATACTGGTTTTAAAAGACGATTGCAGGCTCTGCAAGATATCCAATATCGGCTGCAAAAATTCAACCGGCAACATTTGCGCCTCATCCAGAATAACAACCGAATTACAGATATTATGTAACTTCCGGCACCGCGAAGTCCGGCAAGCATACAGCGACTCGAAGAACTGTACATTCGTCGTTACAATAATCGGAGCATCCCAGTTTTCCGTTGCCAGCTGGGAAGGAGACCGTTCATCATTACTATCCAGCTGCAAATTACTATGATGCTCCACCACATTCTCCGCACCGAAAATATCCCGGAGCACGGCAGCTGTCTGTACAATAATACTCGTATAAGGAATGACAATGATAATCCTATCTTTTTTATAACGAACAGCATGGATGAGTGCCCAGGCCATCGAAGCCAATGTCTTTCCCCCACCCGTCGGCACTGTCAGACTGAAAAAGCCGGGAAGCTTTTCCGCCATCTCACGGCAACGGGACAAGATAGCAGCACGCTTCTCATTGATGAAAGAAGCAGGAGCACCTGCCGTAAGCGATTCCATATGTGTATCAAACCGCTCTTTCAACGTTTCCATAGCATCATATTGTCCGCGACAAACAGCCTGTTCCGGCTGCATAAACCGCTCCGTATCCAGATAGTCGGCATCTACCAGACATGAAAACAACATGCGAATCCATTGGTGCATTTCTTTCTGAAAATCACTAATCATAGGTGCATTCAGCGAAACGACCGCTTCCTGCATCTCTTCCGGCGCATCTTTCAACATTTCCTGGTAACAATCTGTTTTAGACAGACGTTTATTCAAATTGGCCTCCCCCGAAGAAGTCCAGTCCAGCAATCCCGAATGATGTCCTGCTATACAATAAGCCAATGGCTGATAATAACCCGGTAATTTCTCTTTTGCCAGCATAGCTCCGGCTGAGGAATGATCGGGTTTATTCACCGCTTTCTGTTCCACTGTCATACCGGATGCACTACGGATATAAGGTTGAAAACTGTCCTTCGTATATTTCCCCATATCATGCCACCAACCATTCTGCTTTCCCCAGACCGCAGCCCCGAAAACAGCAGCAAACGATTCGCTTAAACCGGCTGTACCGACAGCATGTTCCTTAACCGTCTGTATCTGAAAAGCGCCATCTTCCACCCTGACATGCGCTATAAAATCCTGCTCCTTTTTCATCTTACATAAATGTTTTCACTAATTTATTTGCCATTTGCAATATTACAACATAAACACATACACAACAAATAATTACAGCATTGCAAACACTGTTTTCATTTGCAATTCCGTTTGCCATTTGCCATACATCATTTATTCCTGACAACCAAATAACACGTACCTCTCATCGTACGGCGCGACGGGATCTTATTCTTTTGAAGCAAGCGTCCGAAGTATGTCAACCGTTTAGTTCCCAACTTTATACCACTTTTATCTTGCAGGTATTGAAGTATTTCGAGAGCAAAAAGTTCCTCGTATTCCTCTCCCGGCAATGGTGCACGGAAGTTTTGCAGGAACAATTGTTCCTCTATCGGTATCTGCTGGAACACATCATTGTTACGAGTGGTAGAAGATTCTTCTTCGGACGTAAACCAATAGCGTTCGCCTACCTTTAAAGCCGATACAGCCTGCGCATAAAGCTGTTCATAATTAACCGATACAGAATTATCTGCTGTCCCGGTTATCCCAATACAAATAAAACGGCGGCTACCGGTCGGATCGGTCAGCAAGTCATAATTATTACAAGTGGCAATGAAAGAAGCATACCGGTGCAACGCCTGAATGCTCCGTTTATAAGGTTGGCGGGCATTAACCACCGGCTTTTGAAGAACATTCTTCAAAAAACTCTGATACGCGGCACTTACCGAATCGAACTCATCGATATTGATCAACGCAAAACAGGTAAGCAGCAATTCTGCATCCCGCTTATTGCTGAAATCGATGCTATCGGTATAATACATACGAAGCGAAGGGGGTAACAGGTTCCGGCACCAGGTCGATTTGCCGCATCCCTGAGGGCCGACCAGCAAAGGCAACGAACTATTGGCATGCAAATGATCCCGCCGGTACCAATGAGCGACCATGCTCAGGAACCAGATATAAAACAAATCGCGCCAGGCAGTATTATCCGTCGGCAACGTATCGGCCAACGTACGGATATGGTCTTCCCCGTCCCATGCCGGCAAATGTTCCAGATAATCTTCCAACGGATAGAAAACCGGTACCCTGTCGGAATACACATACCGCTTCACATCACGATCCCAAAGTGCCAATCCTTCAGCCTGTGCATTCAGTCCGATACTGTTTAGAACCGTCTCCGTCACAGGAGCAAAACGGATATAATATGAACCTCTTGCCCGAAACTCCACTTCACCGGCCAGCATATTCCGCCTGAACTCATAACGCCGTTTCATAAACTCATCCGTCTTTACAGACAATAATTGCTCGGGAGGCATCACCGGTTTCTTTCCAAAATTCTTCGAAAGCTGGTACACCGTATGAATGGTCTCCCGGATCTCCTCTTCAAACAGTTCCAGACGCTGGTATACCCTTGTCCAGCGAACCGCATCCTCCTCCGGTATCCCGGACTGGAAACAATTTTCGGCCAGCTTTGTCAGGAAAGGCCTGACCTCTTTTCCGTCATCCAAACCTCCCGTTTTCTCCAATGCATCCAGCATACAGGCATTATAAAAACGGGAAATGATACGGCTGCGGTCGAATCCGGGCATCATACGTAAAAGCGGATCTTCTTCTTTCGATACGATTTCCCGGTATGTCGGTTCGTCCGGCAACTGTGTCGGTTGCTCCTGAACCAACGCAACAGCCGAAAAATTATAATATAAATCAGGATCGAAGGAATAGCGGCATCCCCGCTCTAAAGAGGGAGCCTTTATCTCTATATCGCATTGCAGCTGAGCCTGATAATAGGCAACGGCGCGCCGATAGGCTACCGCATGAAACAATTCCGCCTGCTCCCTGTCCCGTGGCAATGTTCTGTCAGGCAAAACAAACGGTACCAATATTTTTACACTCTTTCCGCTGGAACCGGTAAAAGCTGCCAGTGTCTGAGGGGCTTGTGAAGCCAACTCTCTTACTCTCGCCACCTCTTCCTTATTCGCCAGATTTCCGACCTCCACCAGAACCAGTCCGTTATACGACCGGAACTCGACCTTTTTATCTCTTTTCCCGAATAATGCGGAAAAACACAACGCCGGAAGATCTGTTGCATGTATGCTTTTATCACCAGGCATCGAACAAGCCAGGAGCTCCCTGTATTCATTCACTACCTTACGGTAATCGCCGTTGCGCATGCCGCACAAAACGACGCTCAACGCCATATTTTTAAAGGTTTTACCCCCATTCTTTGTTTGTGTAATGTACATAGTATATTTTATTTTCACCCCTCTTATGATATGACAAATGGCAAACGCCATTGCAAATAAAAAAGGCATTTGCAATGGTTTAAATTTCTATTATACAATATATTGCAGGACAATATTGCAAATGGCAAATATTGTCCTGAAACTTTATGTACAACCTTATTTCAGTCTCGTAAACTCAATATCGCTCAACCGATCTTTCAGCTTCGGACTGGGTTTGAAGCCTATCCCTTTCAGTTTGATGGATTCAGCGCGGATTTTAGACGGTTCTTCCACATCGCGGTTCGGCTGAGCGGTCACCGAGAAGGTGCCCAGACCGTCGATCGTCACCGTATTACCTTCTTTCAAGGCTTCCGATATCAATAAAGTCAGATTTTCGATCATCCCTTTAACATCCCCATACGTGAAGGTGCTGGCATCGGCCATTTGTTCTGCCAGCATATCGAGGTTTACATTACCATAACTTACGGTGGTAACCGAATACTTTACCTGCTCTTTGCTGGTAATATTATCATTGATTTTTGTGAGTTTGTACCTTACTGCCATACGGTTCCCTTTCTGTTAGATTTAATATTACTACTAGTTATTTCAAAGGTTACTACCTTTTATATCATTGATTACTAGTTAGTAAAACCAGGCTGTACAGGATAATCGAATAAGGTGTACAGGCTGGCCGACCAGGGTGTACAGGATAATCAGCCAGGGTGTACAGGATGATATTACTAAGTCAGGACTAAAGGTATAAAATATAAGGAGATATACAATAGTTTATCCTATATTTTTATCTTCTATTGCCGTTCATGTTAATAACAACACTTCGATTTTTCAAACTAAGACACAATAAACGTCACCTGGAAACCGGGCACAGGCCGTTCAGCCAAACAAAGGTCCCGGCCTTGCCGAACCATCATCTGCCGGGAAAGTGACAAGCCGATACCCGAACCATTCTTTTTGGTTGTAAAGAACGGAACAAAAATCTCCCGTTCGACATCTGCCGGAATAGGTGCACCGTTGTTACTGATCCACAACTCCTTATTCCAACGCACATCCATAGCCGTCGCCCCGGCTTCGCAGGCATTCTTAACCAGATTGATCAACACTTGGCGCAACATATTCTCATCCGTAAACATCGTGGCAGACAAAGGGATGGAAATATGCCACTCCAAATCCGGATAAAGCGTCCGAATTCTTTCCACGAAAGCGGCCAATGGGATCTCCACAAGAACCGGCTCCTGCAACTCTGCCAGTTTCCGGTAACTGTCCACAAACAGGGCAAGCCCCCGGCTGGTGTCATGAATGGCACGGACTCCCTCCTCGTAAACCGTCCCCGCAATCGCCGGGTTATCCAAATAGGCCTGGCTGATGCTGGCTATCGGTGTCGTGGCATTCATGATTTCATGGGTGAGCACACGAGTCAGACGTTGCCACGATTCCACTTCGTTGCGGGCAAGCAGCACGCCTATATCCTTACCTGTTTCGTTAAGGGCTTCCTGCAACGCCCGCTCTCCGAAGAACAGACCTTTCACAGGAAGACGGAACGTGAACTCTTCGTTGCGAATCGCCTCACGCATCAGATGCGCCCGGTCTCTCAGCAACACCTGATGACGATAGAACCATCCGAAGAAGACAACAACGACCACTAAAAAAGAGAGTATCAGAATCATAGTTTTTTCATTTTAGCATACAATGTCTGCCGGGTAATCCCCAACAGTTCGGCAGCCCGGCTGATGTTGCCGTGGCAACGCTCCACGACCTTATGCACATGTTCCGCCTCGACTTGTTCCAACGAAACCACTTTCCGGCCGGCATCAATCGCATCTTTCAAGACACGGATCAACTCCTGGTTGTCCCAAGGCTTGGTAACAAAGTCTGCCGCTCCCATCTTCAACCCGCGCACCGCCAATTTGATATCAGCGTATGCCGTCACCAGCACCACCGGAATGGCCGGATGTTTCTTATGGATTGCCCGAAGCCAAAGCAAGCCGTCTTGTCCGGAGTTTCCCCCTTGCGTGAAGTTCATGTCGAGCAAAATCACATCCACCTCCTCTTGTGCCAATACCGTAAGAAGCGTGTCGGGAGAAACAAGCGTCAATACTTTATCAAACTCACCGGCCAAACAGATCCTGACTGCCGTAAGAATCGCCGGATTATCATCCACCACCAATATCGTCCTGTAATTTGCCATATCCGATTCGTTTAGATTACCTTCATTTATCGGGGATAAAGGTACGGAAAAAGGCTGTATGAATATCATACAAACAGGTGTATGATTTTCATACAAACTGCTCTAACCGCGCTTTCCATCCATTGCCGAATGCCGGCAACCTTATACATTTGCAACAAACAAAACAATGAACAAAGATGAAATCGTACTTCACTTTTCTCAGCCGCAACAAGCTCTACACGGCTATCCAGTTCTTCGGATTGGCCATCGCATTGGGAGTCGTCCTCCTTTTAACACTATATGCTAAAACCGAATTCAATATCGGTAACAAACAGCCATACTCCCAGCAATTGTATGCCATCGGCTACGGCAATGACATCGGTATGACAGTCGGTACCGCCCCGGAATTATTCCCTTCCATTCCGGAAATAAAAGAATGGACACGCTTCATCAACAGCGAGTTGACGGACTTGACCATAGACAACAACTACTACCAGGCAAACAGCCTTGCCGTCGATTCCAACTTCTTCCGGATGCTGGGCTATTCGCTCATCGGATGCAACCGCGACAAGGCGCTAAGCGGAACAGACGAGGCCGTCATCTCCGAACCATTCGCCCGTAAAGTATTCGGTAATGAAAATCCTATCGGACGCACAATCATGTACCTGAACCAAACACCGCTACGGGTCATCGGGATTCTCCCGGCCTTCGATCCGACAGAACTGTTGAAACCGGTCGACCTCCTGGTCTCTATCAAACTGGAGGAAAAGACTTATGCCTGGATGGATAACTTCGGTCAGACCCAAACGTTCGTCACGTTAGCGGAAGGGGCAACACCCGCCAACGTCACCCGAAAACTGCTCGACAGTTATAAAAGTTATTGGGATTATTGGAAAGAAGACAACAGCACGAACTCCTTTGCGTGGGGTTCATCACTCACACGCATGGACGAAATATACTTTTCCCCCATGAACCATAACACTCCTTTCCGCAACGGGACACGGAAACAGGTTCAAATCTTATTGGCCATCGCGATAATCTTGCTCCTTTCGGCCGTCTTCAACTACATCAACCTGACCGTGTCGCAAACCGGCAAGCGGGCACATGAGATGGCGACTCGACGATTGATGGGCGATTCTGCCGGGCAAATCGTGTTGCGCTATCTCGCCGAGTCGGCAATCTTCACAACCGGGTGCTTCATCGGCGGATGCCTCATTGCCGTCATTGCCAAACCCTATTTCGAATACTTGCTCTCTACCCAAATCGCCATATCGCTTTCTCCCGCAACGGTCGCCTACGCCCTGTTGTTGTTGGCCGGAATCACCGGCATATCAGGATTACTACCGGCTCTCATCATCCGTAAATACAGCCCGATAGATATTGTAAAGGGGAACTTCCGCTTGCAGAACAAGCAACTATTCAGCCGCCTGTTCATCATCGTGCAGAACGTGATCAGCACGTTCCTCATTGCGTTGGGGCTGACAATGGCCGTCCAAATACACTACCTTGCTACCCTGCCGACCGGTTATAATACCGATCTGGTCTTTGTACGGGCCTGGGATTTAGGAGCGACCTACGACAAACAAGCCATCCTCCAGAAACGTTTGCAGGCATTGCCCCAGGTGGCAGAAGTGGCGTTGGCACGGAAACTGCCTTTCGTCAGCGGCCACGATGGCGTACGCCAGCCGGACGAAGAGGGAATGTCATGGCTCCACCTATCGGATGTGGACAGCACAGCATTCCGGATGTTGGGCTTCGAAGTAGCAGAACGCTGGTCAGACCCGCTACCCGGTATGGTTTGGGTAACGGAAGAGACCTGCCGCCGTTATAACCTTTCGGCCGACACCCCCCATTTCGGGAAGAACGGCGACGAGAGCGGCTACCGGTATAACGTCTGTGGAGTTATCCGTGATTACCGTTCACTCATGGCGTTAAGCACTCCGACACCCGATTCGCACGGAGCGGTCAGGGTGATGGACCCGCAAGGCTACGTGATCAACCAGGTAATCCGGACCCGAGGTGACCGGTCGGAAGCCCTGGCCGCCATCCGCCATACCTGTCGGGAAGTGTCCAAAGAGGTGATCGGGATGCCGAAAGACCTGGAAGCCGATTATATCGATGATTATCTGAACAAAGATTTAACACACGAGAAGAACGTCGTGATGCTCGTCCTATGCTTCATGGCCATCTCCATCCTCATCTCTGCCATGGGACTGTTTGCCATGTCGATAAGCTACACCGAACAGCAAAGCAAGCGGATTGCCTTGTGCAAAGTGATGGGAGCCGAAACAAGCGGTGCGGTATGGGAACTTTCCAAACGGTTCATGACGCTCTCGTTGCTTGCCGCCTGCTTCGCCCTGCCCATCAGTTTGAAAGCGGTTCAAATCAGTTTGGAGTCATTCTATAACCGCATCGCCTTCCCGTGGCACCTCATAGCCGCGGCTGTTTTGGCAACCATAATTATCGCTTTCGTGTCAATCATTAGTCAAACTTTGAAAGTCGCCCGCCGCAACCCTATAAAAAGCATCCGGACGGAATAAATACAACAGTATATAACAGGTAACATCATTACAAAAAAAACGAAACAAGTCATGATTAAAATAAAGAATCTCAGCAAAAGCTTCCGAACGGAAGAAATAGAAACCATCGCACTCAACGGCGTAAGCATGGAAGTGAAAAAGGGCGAGTTCGTCGCCATCATGGGTCCAAGCGGATGCGGCAAATCGACCTTGCTGCATATTCTCGGCCTGCTGGACAACCCGGACGAAGGCAGCTACCTGTTGGATGGGGAAGAAATGGGACACTTGAAAGAGAAAGACCGAACCCGTTACCGCAAAGGACGTATCGGGTTCGTATTCCAGAGTTTTAACCTCATCGACGAGCTGACGGTGGAAGAAAACATAGACCTCCAACTGAAATACCTTGGCGTACCCAAAGCCGAACGCAAGCAGCAGGTACTAGACATCCTGCGCAAAGTGCGCCTCAGCCAACGCGCCAAACATTACCCGCAACAACTATCCGGAGGCCAACAGCAACGAGTAGCCATCGCCCGCGCCGTGGTAGGCAAACCTAAATTGATTTTGGCCGACGAGCCGACCGGCAACCTCGACTCCAAGAACAGCCTCGAAATAATGAAACTGCTCAGTCAGTTGAATGCCGAAGGAACGACTATCGTCATGGTGACACACTCGCAGCACGATGCCACATACGCCGACTATATCATCAATCTTTTCGACGGACAAATTGTCAATGAGTTGGATGGAATACTTTGAATCAGGATTGGACTTGCTTGTGCCGGGGGAGTCAAAAACGAAGGCTGCGGGATTCATATCCGACAGCCTTCCACATTAGCCCTTAACTTTAATCAACTGGATTACCAGGAAATTCGTTCCGGTAGTTTCAACATAATGATACGTTAGTAACCGGAATTCTGTTTCAGGTTCGGATTCTTATCCATGCTATCCTGCGGGATCGGCAGATAACGGTTCTTGGCTGCAAACTCACGGTTTTCAATCAGGTCCTTGCCTGTTACGACGGCACGTTTATAAGGATCTGTCTCGTTGTAATCGATAGTACCGACGATACGGTACAACGGACCGTTCAATAATGTTTCGGCCAACATCTTTCCTGCGGCATCTTTCCACCGCAGAATATCTGCACGACGCAGACCTTCACCCGCCAATTCAATGCAGCGCTCACGACGAATCAACTCACGCAATGTTTCTCTCGTGCTGTATCTGGCTCTGTCCACAACAGGCATGCCGGCACGGGTACGGATCTGATCCAGATAATCATATACCTGGGCGGAAGGACCGTTCAATTCATTCTCCGCTTCGGCATACGACAACAAAACTTCGGCATACCGGAACACGATCACACAAGTTCCGGTACTCCACATATTGGGATACTGGTCGATGGGGTCCAGATATTTCGCCCAGGTCAGACTGGATTTCGAAGCATTATCGGTGTAGGTAGGATAGTTCTTATTATCCGATTTATCCGCCAGCGTTTTATCCAGCGTGTTCAGCACCGAACCTCTCCAGTCCTGTCCCGGATAAAGAATACTCATCGCCATACGGGGATCGCGGTTGGCAAACGGATGAGCCGCATCATACAAGGCTGACTCTTCCTTCGTTTTACCGTCTGTCATTTCATACATATCCACCAGGTTCTGGGTGGGGACGATAGAGGACCAACCGCCATCTACATTATTATACATCTGGCCGATCACTCCCAAACCGAATGTATTAGGGATACGCTGGTCGGCAATGATCACCTCTTTCGAATCTGTGCCAGTGAGCTTGAACAAATTGGAATAATCGGGTTCCAGTTCATATTGCTTCAGGTCGATGATGGCCTGGGCAGCCTCTTTAGCCTTCTGCCATTCTCCATAATACAATGCCTCACGCATTTTTATTGCCAGTACACCACCTTTGCCGATGCGTCCGCGGGCAGCCGGTGTCGTATTAATACCCGTCAAAGCATCTTCCAGGTCTTTGGCTATCTGCTGACGAACTTCTTCTTCGGTATTACGGGGTACCTGGGCTTCTTCGGCTGACTGATAAGAGCCGATGATAGGCACACCGCCATACCACCAGTTCATCTGGAAGTATTTATAAGCACGAATCGCTTTCGCCTGTGCTATCAGGTCATTCTTCGTTGCTTCCGACTTGAATGTTACATTGTCGATATTATCCAGCACGGTATTGCAACGGCGGATAGTCGTGAAGCTATAAAATGAACTGCCGGGGTTGGAGCTTGACAAAGAACCGTCACCCCAGGGGCGCCAACCTTCCCACGGGAAGTTATTGTAAGCAATATCTGAACCACAATCGAGATAGAGAATGGCGGTCGGATCCCACAGACCGTTATAACATCCCACCACGAAACTTTCAGCATCCGTTTCGGTCTTCCAGGTGGTGGAAGGAGACAATGCATCATGTGGAGCCGTATCCAGAAAGTCCGAGCAGGATGTAGATAAAAACGCTGCTCCGGCCATTAAATATATTGATAATCGTTTCATAAAATTCAACTTATATTAGATAGTCATTAATAGTTTAGAACGTAACATTTACTCCGAATGAATGGGTAGTAGACAAAGGATAGCTTGACAAACGGGTGCTGACTGTCTCCGGGTCTACATTCAACGGCATAGAATCGAATGTCAGCAGGTTCTCTGCCGAATAATAAATCCTCAGGCTTTGAATACCGGCTTTTTCTATCAGGCTTTTCGGGAAGGTGTAGCCTAACTGTGCAGTCTTCAGACGCAGATAACTCGTATTCATGATCCAGAAGTCAGACATGACAAAGGATGCTTCACTCGGTGACTTACGGGCTTCTGCCACACGGGGCATACTTGCTCCTTTATTTTCGGGTATCCATGAGTCCAGCCAGGCTGTTGAAGGGTGGCCGGCACTGCCGGAAAATTCACCGAAGGCTTCTTTGGTATAAGCGAAACCGACGTTTGCCGCACCGGTAAAGTTAAGCGTCAGGTCGAAGTTCTTATAAGCACCGTTCAGGTTCAGGCCGAATGTCATCACCGGATCTTTTGTCTTATAGAGTTCACGGTCTTCGGCAGTGATCTTACCGTCATTGTTGATATCGACATACTTCAGGTCGCCCCCTTTAAATTTCAGGCCGAACGGATATCCGTCCTGACCGGCATATTTATCCATCCAGGCTTGTGCCTCTTCGTCCGACTGAAAGAAACCGTCTGTTCTGTACACGAACCAGGAATTAATAGGAGAACCGACCTGACGCATGAAGTCGCCGTCAGACATACGGTTAACACCTCCCAGGTTTTCTATCTTATTCTTGTTATAGGCAAAGTTGCCGACTACGCCGAACTTCCAGTCACCCCATTGGTTACTGTAGCCCAACTGCATTTCGACACCGCGGTTACGCATGGCACCTACATTATCTTTATAAGCACCCAGCGCAAATTCCGTCGGCACCGGAACTTCCATGATGATATCGGTTGTCTTGCGATCGTAGTAATCGAAAGTAAAGCTGATCTTATTATTGATCATTGCATCTATCCCGATACCCCATGTGGTTGACTTTTCCCACGAAAGGTCTGCTATTTTATAATTACTCTGATAATAACCGGTCGTCAACGCACTTCCGAAAGGATAGTTGGCACCCAGGTTATACGTATTCAACCAGGGATAAAAGTCACCGCCTGTCGGTGTCCCGTCGCTCAAAGCATCCTGGTTACCCAACATACCCCATGATCCGCGAAGTTTCAGGCTATTCAACCAGCCTCTTGTATTTTCCATGAAGCTCTCTTCGCTGATACGCCATGCTGCGGAGAAGGAAGGGAAATATCCCCAACGGTGTCCGGGGGCGAAACGGGAAGAAGCATCCGAACGGAAATTTGCTTCCAGCAGGTATTTGCCGGCATAGTCGTAGTTTACACGGCCGAAATAAGAAAGCATATTCAGTTTGCGGGTAAAACCTTCGTTGGTTTGGGTAGCCGTAGCACCGGCATTCATATCATCCAGTTCGTTATTCGGGAAGTTTTCGCGGTATTCCTTGTTGTAACGCACATCATATTTCTCGGCATGATATCCCAACATCACTTTCAAACCGTGATTACCGAATGTCTTGTCATAGTTCAGCAAAGCATCGAAATTGTAACGTGACCAGTTGGTGAAACGTTCTTCCAGGCTGTTCGGACGACTGGCCTGTGCCGGGTCGGTATCCAATTTCATAACAAATGCCTTGAAGTGCTGGTCGTCATTTACATACGAACCGGACACTGTAGCCTTCAGTCCGTCTATGATCTGGTAGTCGACTGCAAGAGAACCGGTAAAATTCTGGTTGTATTTGTCCACAGTCTGTCCGGAGTCCAGCCAGGCGATAGGGTTACCGTCATTTGTTGCACCATATGTTCCATCCTCATTATAAACAGGAATCATTGGGCTCAGAATATTCAGCTGGCGGATAATCTGGTCCGACCAACCGCCGCCATAATTGGAGTTGGGGTCTTTATAGTCGTTCTTTATATATGACATATTCAAGCGAACCGTCAGTTTCTTCGTGATATTCATATCCAGGTTCGTACGGCCGTTGAATTGTTTACGTTCCGAGTTAGGAAGAATACCGGTTTGTCCCAGATAACCGACAGAAGCCATATATTTCGTATTCTCGGTCCCTCCGCTGATATTTACATTGTGTTTATGCAATACACCGGTTTGGTAAGCGGCATCATTCCAGTCTGTGTTCGGATGTCCGTACGGGTCGGAGCCATCCTGAAACAGGCGGATGTCTTCATCACTGTAGCGGTGAGGCTGTCCGTTATCATCGTCGATCCGGTTATACAACATCGCATATTCGGCCGAACTGACGCGGTCTATTACAGCAGTCGGACTTGACACACCAATATATCCGTTGTAAGTAATACGCGGAGCACCGGTCTTACCGCGTTTGGTCGTTATCAGAATAACTCCGTTGGAGGCTTTCGAACCGTAGATGGCGGCAGAGGAGGCATCCTTCAGGACAGAGATACTTTCGATGTCGTTAGGGTCGATACTGTCCATCGAACCGCTCTCGATCCCGTCGATCAGGATATAAGGGGATGCATTATTCAACGTCCCGACACCACGGATACGGATATTACTTCCATCCTCACCGGGACGACCTTCACCGGCTGTGATCGTTACACCCGGCATCAATCCCTGCAAACCGGAGGATACATTCGAGATCGGTCGGCTTGTCAGTTCTTCGCTTGCCACAGAGGCTACGGCTCCGGACAGGTTGGCTTTCTGCTGGGTTCCGTATCCTACCACCACGACTTCGTCCAGCTTTTGCGTATCTTCAGCCAGAGTAACTTTAAGAGTCGATTGTCCTGTGTACTTGATTTCCTGTGTCAGATAGCCGATGAAAGAGATCTGGATCACATCCCCGGCTTTTACATCCAGTACGAAGTTACCATCCATGTCGGTAACAGTACCGTTCGTTGTTCCTTTTACGACAACAGAGGCACCGGCAACAGGGCCGAAATCGTCGTTAACTGTTCCTTTTAAACTCTTTTGTTGCTGAGAAATGTCAACTTTAGGTGTTGTCGTACTGTCGGAAGCATGTGCTGTCCCTCCGGAGCACAATGTGGCTGACAACAACAAAAGGCTGACTGGTCTTACGATTTTCAACATAACAATTGCTTTTTGTTTAATAATACTAGTAACTTTATTAATAAGATTTAAGGAGATTAACTCACTTTACTTATAGATTCACCTCATTCATGGTATTAACATTTACTCCTTCTGTAAAAATCTTATTTCTATGAAACCACAGTTCTTACAGAACTATGGCTTTTCTTATTTCACAAACAGCATGATTTCAACATATTAACTCTAAAGGGACGACCATCTATCTTTTTAATGGATTAACTTTAGTTTAAACGTTATTATTATTAAACGATCTCCAATGACTTAACTATTATTGAATAATCTATACAATTTAATGCTTTATTATAAAATTAATATTACATTTGCAGGGTCGGTATTAAATTAGTTCTGTAAGAACTTAATACAAAAACACCTTATATCTTATTTTTTAAAGTAAGGAATGAATCATCGACACAATCACCGCCATCAACCGCATTAATAATCTTTTATATAAATAATCAATTATAACAAATCCCACAACAAGCTCCATACACAGTAAATGCATCATAACAATATCTTTCACAAAGACGGATAGAATATTCTGAAAACTTATCCGTAACTTTATCCCCGGATCTATGATGAAAACTCTATTAAGAAGGAGAAGTAACAATTTATTTCTATAACCTTAGATAACATGACGAATAAAATTCTATTGAGTTCCGTGGCTCTTGCCTCTATGGCACAGTTCGCGGCAGCCGGTAATGCCGGCGACCAAACGCATCCCAACATTATTCTGATCCTATGCGACGATATGGGATTTTCCGATTTGGGATGTTACGGAGGAGAAGTTCAGACTCCCAACATTGATTTTCTGGCAACTAACGGAGTACGTTTCAGCCAGTTCAAGAACACCGGACGCAGTTGTCCCAGCCGTGCCGCCCTCATGACCGGGCGTTACCAGCATGAAGCGGGAATGGGATGGATGACGGCTGTCGACGAACACCGACCCGGATACCGGGGACAGATATCCGCCGATTTCCCAACTATTGCCGAAATATTAAAGGCCAACGGATATGCAACTTATATGAGTGGCAAATGGCATCTGACAGTGGAAGGCGCCTTCGAAAAACCAAACGGCAGTTATCCTACCCAACGGGGGTTCGATAAATATTATGGTTGCCTGAGTGGAGGCGGAAGCTATTATACACCGACTCCTGTCTATTCGAACATGAAACGCATCACCCAATTCCCCGACGACTTTTATTACACAACGGCCATTACGGATTCAGCCGTCAGTTTTATCCGCAGCCATCCGGCCGATCTCCCAATGTTCATGTACCTGGCGCATTATGCCCCGCACAGACCGTTGCAAGCCCCCAAAGAACGGGTGGAATCATGCCGGCAACGGTATAAAGTGGGATATGACATCTTGCGGCAACAACGTTTCGACCGCCAAAAAGAGATGGGATTGATAAATGCCGGAGATACGCTTCCCATCCATCAGAAAGAATTCGAAGGGAAGCGCCCGGCGTGGACCAGCCTCACTCCCGAACAACAGGAAGCATGGATAACCGATATGGCTACCTATGCCGCCATGATTGAAATAATGGACGACGGCATCGGGGAAGTTATTGCCGCTACCAAAGAAAAAGGAATCTACGATAATACTATTTTCCTGTTTATGAGCGATAACGGCGCCACCCGGGAAGGCGGATTTATAGCTCAGTTGCAGGCGGATTTGAGCAATACGCCTTACAGGGATTATAAAGCATTGTGTTTCCAGGGAGGAACAAGTGCTCCCTTCATCGTTACCTATGGCGATCCGCAAAAGAATGTTCTCAAAGGCAAATTCAGCCGGGAGTTCAGCCATATTATTGATGTTATGCCTACTTGCCTGGAAATGGCTTCAGTCAAATATCCCAAACAATTCAACAACAAAAAGTTACACGCCACTGAAGGGGAAAGCCTGTTGCCCGCCATCCAAAATAGAAAGCTGGCTTCACGGGATTTATTTTTCGAACACAACACTTCCTGTGCCATCATTTCAGACGGCTGGAAACTGGTACGTGATAATGCCAAACATCCCTGGGAGTTGATTGACCTGACGACTGATCCGTTTGAAGAAAACGACCAGGCAGCCTTGTTCCCGGAGAAAGTAAAAGCTTTAGAAAATAAATGGAACCGATGGGCCGAAGAAAAGCATGTCTTTCCATTTGAATACCGTCCCTGGGGAGAACGCGTCAAGTATTATAAATCGCTCTATCCGGATCAAAGCGGGAAAGAGTAAACGTTACAAAAGTCTCACTATGGCACACTGAAAATCTGTGCTCATCTGTCCGATCTGCGTCATCTGTGTGCTATAGTGAGACTTTTTACTATTTATCAAATCCCTTCTTCAATTCTTTTATGGCTGGCAAAGCAAACGAGATCACACCGATCACTCCCACCAGTCCCCCACCGATTATAAATGTATTCCCAATACCGATCGTATCCGCCAGAAATCCAGTACTCAATAATCCGATCATCGAAGGCAACAGACTAACACTCATATAAAACGAGAACACACGCCCCATCACCACCGGATTAATACGTGTCTGTACCACCGTCGTAAAGGAGGCCATATAAAGAGAACCGGATATACCGCCAACCGCCGTCAATACGACAAACAACGGGTAACCTGAAACCGGCAGGATACCGGACAGTCCGAACGTAACTCCCAACAGGATATACATCCAGTTTATCAATGAAATCTCATTCAGCTTAAACTTCTTCATCCCCAGAAAAGCACCGCCCAGCAAGGCTCCTATTCCCCAGGCTGCTTCAACCAGACTGATCTGAAAAGCATTCCCTGAATAATGATCCAACGTCATCAACGGAAACAAAACACTGACCGGCATAATAAAGAATGTAGCAATGATAGAAAGGATAAACAACCACGACAATCCGTTTTGTGCACGGACCTCTGTCAAGGCTTCCTTCGCTTCTTTCAAGAGATGTACTTTCTGCGTTTTTTCCGTATTATCCGGATCAGGAATTTTCACAAACAAGAGTGAAGTACATGCCAGAGCCGCACCAATCACATCCAGCAGCAGGATATTCGTCATCTTCATAAAAGAGATGAAAAGCGCAGCCAGTGCCGGCCCGGCAATATTACAGGCAGACTGGATAATCTGGTTGATGCCGGCAATACGAATCAGTTCTGACTTCGGAGCCAATAAAGGGACCGACGCCTGCATGGCCGGCATGTGAAAAGCCGAACCTACCGAACGCAAAGCCAATAAAATATAAATATGTTCGATCTTCGCTATATCCAGATAGAACAGGACAGCCAGGATCAATGTACAGAAAGCGATAAAGCTATCTGCCAGGATCATCACCCGCTTCCTTTTCCAACGGTCTACAAAGATACCGGTAAACAGTCCCAATACCGATTGCGGAAGCATGGCTGCTATGGCAGCAAAAGCCAGTACTTCTGCCGATTTCGTTTCAAAACTAAGCCATAGGATGATTGCAAAATTAACGATTGAACTGGTCAGGATAGAGAAGAACTGACCGGTCCATATAATGGCGAAAACTTTTTTCCAGTTATTCATAACTTCTTTTATAATATAACAATAATAGATACGGGATTCCCCACGGTTCCGGGAAATCGACAATATAAACTCAGAAGACAAAAAGGATCTTATCCGTTTATCACACCAAATAAATGATGCCTGATTTAGAAGTTATTGAACACATAAAGATTATTTTATTTTCTGCAAGTATACGAATAAAATATGAATTACCAAACGATGATTAATAACAATGCTGTTTTTTCGCTATACCTCCCAGCATTTCCACCAGCGGTTGGCGCAGATATATACAATATACTGGCGTACCTGATAATTAGGAAATTTCCGGCGGGTATCATCGGCATACGAAAGTTTTCGGTACAACAAAACGAAGGCTGCGGGATTCACATCCGACAGCCTTCTACACTAACCCTTAACTTTAACCAATGAAAAACAATAATCTACTTATTTAGTTTTTTAGCGAAGCGATTGCGGCTTCGTAATTCGGTTCGTTGGTAATTTCAGGAACCAGTTCCTCATATACCACCTTGCCTGCTTCGTCGACTACTATCACGCCACGGGCCAGTAACCCTTTCAGCGGACCGTCAACCATCAGCATCCCGTACTTATCTTCAAAGCACGAACAGCGGAATGCAGAAAGTGTAATCACTTTATCAATACCTTCCGTAGTACAGAAACGTCCGTGCGCAAAAGGCAAATCTTTCGATACTGCCAGCACCACAGTATTTGGCAAAGAAGCAGCTTCTTTGTTGAAACGTCTCACCGAAGCAGCACATACGGCTGTATCCAAACTCGGAAAAACATTGATTACAACGTTCTTTCCTTTCAGTTCTTTCAGTGATAATTCAGATAAGTCACTTTTTACTCCTTTGAAATCGGGAGCCTCTGCTCCGACTGCCGGTAATGTTCCGTTCGTATTTACTTCCAGATTACCTTTAAATGTTATCTTTGCCATCTTTGTAGTATTTTATGTTTTGTTACTAAAAAGCGACGTACAAATATAGGCCGCTTTGTATGACTAAAACAAACGTTAATGAAGAATGTTTTTCCTTTTAACTCTTTTTAATCACTTGCCCTAAGAACTGTTTTTCTATCTTTGCCGCAAAATAGAACGACATGAACTGGTTAATTATTTGCGGACTTCTTATTATCATTGTTTTACAAATCTTATTCCGCCCGAAAGAGGATAAATCCGATACACAAAACGAACTGAAACGCTTGCTCGATGAAATGCAACGTTCCTTCGAACGCATTGAAAAGAACTTCCGGGAAGACTTCCGGCTGAACCGCGAAGAGGGCCGTATCGTTGCCCGCGACAACCGGGAAGAACTGACCCGCTCCATGAACGAATTCAGGGAGGCTTTCGACCGGGGCATCGCTTCTTTCAACAACCTCCAACGGGAAAAGTTCGCCAACCTCGACGAACAGCAGCGCCTGCTGGTTGCCAACACCGAAAAGCGCCTGGATGAAATCCGCGTCACAGTAGACGAAAAATTACAGAAGACACTGAACGACCGCATCGGCCAGTCTTTCCGCCTCGTTACCGAACAACTGGAAAGCGTACAGAAAGGTTTAGGGGAAATGCAGACACTGGCGCAGGACGTTGGCGGCCTGAAACGGGTACTGAGCAATGTGAAGACACGAGGAAACATCGGAGAAATACAACTGAGCATGTTGCTGGAACAAATACTGGCACCGGAACAATATGAAGCGAACGTACACACCCGCAAAGGTTCGGACGCGGTCGTGGAATTTGCCGTCAAGCTCCCGGGGCGCGACGATATCCGCGAATACGTTTACCTCCCCATCGACGCCAAATTTCCCAAAGATATTTACGAACAATTGCTGGACGCTTACGACAATGCCGACCCGCAGGCTATCGAAACGGCAGGCAAGCTGCTCGAAACAACCATCAAAAAGATGGCTAAAGACATTTCCGACAAATACCTGGCTCCCCCCGCGACGACCGATTTCGGCATTATGTTCCTTCCCTTCGAAGGCATTTATGCAGAAGTAGTGCGCCGTTCCGCCCTGCTGGATGAATTGCAACGGACCTATAAGGTTGTCGTAACCGGACCTACCACCCTTGCCGCTATCCTGAACAGCCTGCAAATGGGTTTCCGCACACTGGCCATCCAGAAACATTCCGGCGAAGTATGGACCATACTCGGTGCGGTAAAGAAAGAGTTCGAAAAGGTAGGCGGTATGCTGGAAAAAGCGCAGAAAAACCTGCAAACGGCCAGCGGTCAGATCGAAGAGGTGCTCGGAACCCGTACCCGCGCCATCCAGCGCAAGCTGAAAGACGTAGACACCCTGAGCGGCCGCGAAGCCCGTGCAATCATACCGGAATTGGGACCATTGACGGAAGAAGAGGAAGAATCATAAAAAATACCTATCTTTGCCACCTCAACAGAATGGATATATGAAGAATGATGGCTTTACTTTCCGCAAGCGACTACGGAGTTTCCGGTATGCGTTCAACGGGATACGTTTGTTGATCACGAAAGAACATAATGCCTGGATACATTGTTTTGCAGCTGTATGCGTGGTGATTGCCGGTGTTCTTCTAGGGTTGTCGCGCATGGAATGGGTAGCTGTCGTAATCGTGATCGGCACCGTGCTGGCAGCCGAAGCTGTCAACTCAGCGCTGGAAGCTATTGCCGACTTTGTATCGCCCGAATATAGCGAAGCAATCAAACGGACCAAAGACCTGGCAGCCGGAGCCGTATTGTTAATGGCGATTGCCGCCGCAATAGTAGGCGGAATCATCTTTTTTCCCAAGCTGATTGCTTTATATTGAATCCGTACGTTTTAAACAAATCCGAACATTTTAAACAAAACAGAACAAACAACAGTTATTTCAAATATTCACTATTAATTTTAATTACACATAACAATGAAACTTCCCGAAGACCCGACGATGCTTTTCAGCGTAGTTAACATGAAACTGCGCGACAAATATGCATCCCTTGATGAATTATGCCGTAAAATGGACGTAGACAAAGACATGCTTGTCCATAAACTTGCCGTTGCCGGCTTTGAATACAGTGCTGAAAACAATAAGTTCTGGTAACTTCCGTTTCTACTTTGCATCAACAAAGAAAATATGAAACGAACAACCTATCTTTTTACCTTTCTTCTGGCATTCATGGTCTGTTTCAACAGTCATGCACAAGAAGCCAAACTAAGCGGTAGCCGTAATGCCGTCCGTAAATCGGGCGATGTGCTGGCCTGCCTTACTCCTGCGGCGAGCCTGGCAACCGTGCTGATCCTTCAGGACTGGCAGGGATTGAAACAGGGAGCACTGGCCGGGGTCAGTACGGTCGGCATGACCTATGCGCTGAAGTACCTGGTAAAGAAAGAACGTCCCGACGGCAGCGACAATCATTCGTTTCCTTCCATGCATACCTCCGTATCGTTTACGGGCGCTGCTTTTATCCAGCGCCGTTACGGTTGGAAATGGGGTATCCCGGCGTATGCCGTAGCGACCTATGTAGGATGGAGCCGTACGTATGCCAAGAAGCACGACTGGTGGGATGTGGCCGCCGGAGCCGCCATGGGTATCGGCAGTGCCTATATCTTCACCCGTCCGTTTGCCCAAAAGCACAACCTGACCCTCAGTCCGCTGGCCGGTGACAAACATTTCGGTATTTATGCTTCCATGACCTTCTAAGCATAACAGACATAACGGAAAAGAAAAAGCAGCCCAGACGTGTACTCGCTACAGATCCGGGCTTAATTACAAGTCTATATGTGACTAACTCAATATTCCATGAGGTTTAATCATTCGTAATGTAAAGCATCTGCCGGTTGCAGCTGTGCCGCCTCGTTCGCCGGATACCAAATACCGGCAATAATCATCCCTGCGACCAGCAGGAAAGTAACCAGCATCCCTCCCGTAAAACGCAGGAAGCTGTTATCCATCAGGTTCGAATCAATCAGATTGGCAAAAGCAATATTCAGACAGATGACAACGGCCGGAATAAACGCAAGCGTCAGCAACACAAGCCCCTCGCCCAACACCGTCATCCTCAACTGCCCCCGGGTAGCCCCTAATGCCATCCGAAGTCCCATTTCCCCCTGCCGCTGACGGGTACGGAACCAGAAAGTACCGACAATCCCCAAAAAGATATTCACCAGCAGGAAAAGCAGGATAGACAAACGCGTTTTCATCTCCCCTTTTCCATCCCGCAAGGCATCTTCCCTTATATTGGAAAGCGGGATAATATTCTGAAGGTAGAGGTTACCGATCTCTACCTGGTCACTCTTCTCCTGCATGAATACATCGGCAAAGTTCCTGTCAGCTTCCGGTTTAACCCGCACGGAGACTTCCATCCAGGGTAACATCTCTGCCGAGACGGTCTTTACCTCCGCCTCACTCTGATTAATATAGATTCTTGCTCCCACCTTGCTAAATTCCGACCGGCGGACCTCCTGGCTAATTCCGCCAATGGTCATCGTTCCTGAATTATTATTTGTATAAACAGTCTGTTTTACTGCGTCCTTTACACTTTTCTCCGGAAAAAGCCTCTCCGCCGCATCCCGGGTTATAATAACCTTCATACCGCCTATCCCATCTTTCAGTTCTTCAGGATTTCCGGAAATAGCGGAACCGATACGATACACATCAAAATACTCCGGAGTAACAAACTGGATACGGCAGGAAACAGCATCCGAAAGCGTATCCCGGCGAAGAGGCTGGTAATTATCCATGCTATTATAAGGAACGCCAAACCTGGATAAAGCCACTTCTTCAACGCCCGGCATCCTGCGTATGCGCTCCATCGCCTCCCACAAATCTTCACCGGCTTTGGCGGGATGTTCTCCAGGTGTCAGATACCCTTCGGCCCCCTCTTCCCGGGCGTTAAACTCAAACTTATAGGTATGATCGAGGTCGAAACCGACCGGCGCACTGAACGTACATAATACAACCAGCAAATAATCCACAATATACCACAGGCAAACCGTCACAAGCAACAATTCCCCTAACAACCAGCTATTACTTTTCCGCTGGTTCCATATTAATTTAATGATATGTTTGATCATCTTCGTACTATTTTAACGGTTTAGTTTTCATTCAAAGCCTCTATCACCTCTTTGCGCGACATCCGGTAGGCAGGTATTCCGGCAGACAGCAGGTTCAGTATCAGGCAAAACAGAAAAGCATAGAGGAATATCACCGGATTAAGCAACTCAGAAACAGACAACATCGGTGTACCGCCGAATACGGAAGAGATGGAACCGAAGCTATTACTCAGCAACCAGGTTCTCAACAGGAAGATGCCAATGTAAGAGAAGAGCAGTCCGACCACCCCTCCCAGCAGGGTCAGAAACAGATTCTCCGACAGTATCTGCACCAGCAACCTGCCTTTGGTCGCTCCGAACGCCTTGCGTATACCTATCTCCGGCAGGCGGCTGCGCATCCGCGACAAGGTCATGCCGGAAAAATTGATTGCCGGCACCAACAACAGAATTACGATAATCAGCAAATACTGCACGATCGTCCTTGTCTTGTCAGGTCCGATAGCCCTCACTCCTTTAATCTCCAATTCTAGTTGCGTATCCGGCTGATCGTATAATACGAGCTTATAATCCTTCAACGAACTGTTATATTGTGCTTGCAGGTTGCTTATTTCTTTCCTGATTGTATCGAAATCGGATGCCGAACGGGCCAGGATAATCACCTGGAACCATCCCGTTATATTCTCCGCCCAGGAATCATCGCTCAAATCGGCAGCCGAAGCCGTATAAGGAATCCACGCCTCCGCATATGCCGCTTTGGCAATCGTCGAAATATCCTTTACCACCCCGCCGACCGTGTAAGGCTTATAAGCGATCATAATCGTTTTGCCGGCAGCATCGGCCGTGCCATATAACCGTCGGGCGGTCGACTCGCTGATGACTACCTTCTTTATACCCGAAGCCACTTCCTCTTTCGTATAAGGACTGCCGGATATGAATTCGAAGTTGAAGACTTTCCAGAATACATCGTCGGTAAACATCATCAGGCAATCTTTCTTCTCCTTCCCGCCCGGCAAAGATGCCAGCAGGCTACGGCAGGGAGAGATAAACGACACTGCCTCGGGTGTCTTCAACGGCAGGAAACACTCTTTGATCGTACGCAGGGAAAGATAACCGTTCCCGTACTGCTCCCCTTTATAGGTCCGTCCGCCCCACCGCACATACATCGTCCGGTCGCGGTTGTCCTCGGGAGAATAGTTTTTGACACGTACCTGATACGTGATCACCATCACCATGATCAGGCAGATAGCCAATGCCGTACCCAGGATAGAGATCAAGGCCAGGAGTTTGTTCTCCTTCAGCATGGCAAGTGCTTGTTTTAAATAGATTTTATACATAATGTCAGTATTTGTTTATTCATAATGCAAGGCTTCCGCCGGTTCAAGACGGGCCGCCTTACGGGACGGATACCAGATAGCCAGTGTGATGATTACGGCCAGTAACAGCCACGTCAGCAGGCTGACAAGCAACAGGCGGCCGACAGTCACCTCCATCACCTCCGTACTCAGCAGGCCGGCAAAGGCCACGTTCACACAAATCAGCAAGGCGGGTACGGCGGTTATGGTTAGTATCATCAATCCTTCGCCGATAAGCAACTGTTGCAAGCGGCGGCGACTGGAACCGACGGCCATGCGAAGCCCCAACTCGTTACGGCGGCGGTTCACACGGAACCAGAACGTTCCGATCACAGCCAGGAAGACATTGATCAGCAGAAATATATTGATCGCAATGTCCAGCTTTCCCCCGTTCGTATTCATCGAAGTCTCCAGATAATGGGTGCGTACATCGGGGTAATATTGTACGTTGGCCAACCAGAAATTGCCTGCCGCCAGCCGGTGTTTCATCTCTTTCTTAAAACGAACGGCATATTCGGAAGCACTCTCCGACGCCGCATTCGGACGGAGACGGAAACAGATTTGCATCTTCCCCAACTCCTGTTCACTCATCCGCAGGATACTCCGCTCTTTCATCTCTTTAAAGACAATCGAAGGCGGCTGGCTAAACTCTTCCCGTTTAATGGCTTCCGTCACCCCCTTCACACGGTAACGCAGGGTGTCATCCTGAATAATAAGCAACTCCCGGCCGTCCACCTGGGTCGAACTGAAACATTTCATTGCCATCGGCTCACTGAGCAGGATACCTTCCTGAATAGCGGAAGCCAGTTCGTCCGGCGAACCGCCACCGGCCGTATGTATATCGAATACACGGAAATAACCGGGCGTAACGTAGAAGTCGAGAGCAGTACGGAAAAGAGAGTCTTTCTCCTGAAAATAAGTATCCGAGTTGGACATATAGGTATAAGGCATCGAAGCCTCGTTCGCCAAGCCTACCATCTGCACATCGGGATGCGTCTCCAACTGGCGGATGATACGCATGAAATCTTCTCCCGCCCCCTGGCTTCCCTGTTCGTAGGCAATATAGGAAGCACTGGTGGAAGGGCGCACGGCCAGCGTCACCTTATATACATTCTCAAACGAGTATCCCATCGGTTGCGTCTGTGTGATCCGGCTCATCGTCATCCGGTCGACGGCGTACCAGAGCAGTACGAAGACAACAAGTAGTTCTATAAACACCCAGGCATTGCTGCGGCGTTGCGTCTTGATCAGTTTCAGTATATGTAACAGCATA
This sequence comes from Parabacteroides caeci, assembly GCF_023656795.1. NCBI lineage: Bacteria > Pseudomonadati > Bacteroidota > Bacteroidia > Bacteroidales > Tannerellaceae > Parabacteroides > Parabacteroides caeci. Next base: position 40,426 of record NZ_JAMOKT010000018.1, on the reverse strand, counting down.
TCTATCTCTTTAATTGTGGTTTAATGACTCAGTTATATTCACACGGATCGCACGCCAGGCAGGGATCATCGACGACATCAGGTTCAGCAGGAAGCAGACCAGAAACGCATAGCCGAACACCGCCGGACTCAGCAGCATCCCGAAGGTCAGTTCCGTCTGCACACTGCCTTGTACCATCGCAATGATACCCGGTGCAAGCAGCAACTGCTGGAAGAGCGCCACCATCCCATACGAGACCAGCAACCCGACCAATCCGCCCGGCAACATCAGCAACAGGTTTTCTATCAGTATCTGTGTCAACAGCCGGTTCTTACGCGCCCCGAAAGCCTTCCGCACCCCCAGCTCGGAGATGCGGTCCTGCATCCGCGAAGCGTTCAGGCCGGACAGGTTCAGTGCCGGAATCAGCAGGAAAAGAAGGATCAGAAACAGAAGCATCAGGTAAACCGCCGTCACGGAACCGCCCATCACGAACTGACGGATCACATGTGTCAGATGCGTCTCCACGCCGTTCATCATACTGATCTTGCCGTCGGCCAGGGTCGTATTATAGCGGTCGATCAACTCTTCCAGTTCCCGGCTCACCTTGTCGATCCCCATTCCGTCGGCAGGCAGAATACAGACCGTCAGCAGACCCACCGACACATCGCGTTCGTCGGTAGCCTCCATAACCAGCGGCATGGAAGTATAAGGCACCCACATATCGGCATAAACGGACGGTGTCACGGCAGAGACATCTTTCACCACGCCGCTGACGGAATATTCCGTATCATCCAGCAGGATGCTTTTCCCCGTCACGCCGGTCGTTGTCGAAAAGATACGGCGTGCCAGCGATTCGGAAACGACCACGCGGGGGAAACCCGACTGGAACTCCTCCTCGCTGAACGGTTTCCCTTCGACAAAGGAAAAAGAGAAGAGGCGCCAGAAGCTATTGTTCGTCCCCATCATCTGCACTTTCTGCGGGTCGTCTCCCCCGGGAATCTGCACATAGGTATCGCCATAAAGCAGGCTGGTAATGGCAGTATTGGTCATAATCGCCACCTCCTTCGCCGACTTCAGCGGCATCAGGCATTCTTTGGCGGAACGGATGCCCCAAAAGAAATTGCTGTTCCCTTTCCCCCGTTCATATTTCACCTGGTCGATATAAAGGTATTTGCTGCGGTGCACTTCAGGCATGATGTCGGCGGTACGGATATGATACACGATCGCTATCACCATCACCATCGAAATGGCAAGTCCCGTCCCGATGATATACACCCCGCTGTAGAAGCGGTTTTGCCTCATCAGGTTCCAGGCTTGTTTGAAGTATTGTTTGTACATAATACGGTTTTATTTGTTATGCCGGACTAAAAGCAAATGCCGTGCCACAAATATAACCCGTTGATAATAAGCAAAAGTATAAAACAGATAGTGTTCGATACTGAACAGTCATCACAGTATCGAACACTACCGCCTACATCTCGCAAACAACCAGTTCCCACCCTTTAAAGACCAGGGTAATGAGACCCAGGCGAGTATCCCCTTTGGTCTGAGCCACCAGCGGATCAGCGGCATAACGTTGCAGTTGCCCGGTTGCTTCCCGGCGCAAAGTCTCGATATCGGCATCCGTCGCATCACGACGGGCATATTTTACTTCAACGATATAGCTGTAAGCAATGTCAGGCTGATGGAGCAAATCGGGCATCATATAGAAATCGGCATAACCTTTACCTGCCTCGTACTCCGGCTGAATGATATAACCACCCACCATTCCGAGATAAGCCAACAGAAAACCTTTCACATGCGCCTCGCCTTCGATAAACTCACGTACCCGGCTCTGCCGTTCGAGTTCGGAGGCGAAATAGCGGAAGACAGGTTCCCACTCACCTTGGTAAGCCATCTTCCAGACCAGATCTTCCAGTTCATGATAATCGAGGTTAAAGATATGAGCTTCGCGGTAGGCTTCAATCAGATAAGTATAAAGTTGCTCACGAACAGTCAGGTTAGGGATTCCCAAGATAGTGCGCCCCATGGATACTTCCTGAATGGAGAGTAGACCGAAATAGTAGAGCAGACTCTTGAAATTCTCCGGTAGCACAATTGCCTCGGCAGGAAAAGACGAATTTATCTCAGCCCTAATACTTCCGTTGGCTACCACATCTTGAATAATTGATGCATTCACTCCAAAAGTCTTATCAATACGGATCAGGTGGCGCAACTTATTATAGTCGGTACGGATATTGTTGTCAATCATCTGGTCGGGAGCTTCTTGATGAGGCAGATAATTATTCAGGAAGTAAAGCACCATATCCGAATTGTACATCGGCTCATTGAGCGACCGCTTAGAGAAACAATAGTTATCATACCACGGCTTCATCACCTTGATAATATCCTCCACACCATCGGAAAGCATCCCCTGAGCATCGTAATAGTTCAGCATCGTCTTCAGATCCTCTTCACTGAATCCCACCAGACCATTGAAACGCGAGTCAGCACTCATATTAGCACCAATATTGAAACCGCTCGTCACATCATCCATCGTCACAGGCGAAACGCCGGTAATAAACATACGTTTGATCGCCCTGTCACCCGTCGCTGCCGCCTTGATCTTGTTGAAGAAGTAACGGAAGAAGCCTTCGCTGTGAGTCAGCGCATGATAACGGTCGTGCCCTTCGCGGGCCAGGATGGCGTTGGCAAAGTTGTCGTACTCATCAATGAAAAGATAGATCGGGAGATCGAGCTGGGTAGCCCTCGATACCAGATAAGAAAACTTGGCATCGGCCGAAGGTTGCCGCATCAATTCTTCACGGAAACCTGGTTCAAAGAAACGCCCGTAGCTGTCGGCAAACTCCATAAACCGGAAACCACAGTGCTGCTCGAACGACTCGAATACCTTATCCGGCATCGGGTTTACATCCGAGAAGTTGAAACTCAGGATCAGGTATTTTCCCTGTTCGGCCGTCGGGTTATCCACAATGCGACATCCGGCAAACACCTCCTCAAAGCGGTCTTTCCGGTTGATATCGTAATACCAGGTAAGTACATCTATTAGTAACGACTTCCCAAAGCGGCGGGGACGGATCAGGAAAAAATAAGGTGCCGCCCGCTCTATCAGAGGAATATACTGTGTTTTATCCACATAGTAATAATTATCCTTCTGAATGCGGGCGAAGTCTGTCAACCCGTACGGTATATTCTTTGCTTCCATATCTGACTGTATTTATTGATCGACAGGAACAAATGTACGGATTTATTGTAATAGAAGACAGAAAAAGTTTAAGTAATACCAAACATTCCCTATCCCCTATTCATAATGCAGCGCCTCAGCCGGCTCGATCTTTGCCGAGCGGCGTGCCGGATACCAGGTACCCAGGCAGACGACAACAGCCAGCAGGGTAAACGTTATCACCGTATTCAGCAAGATGCGCAAAGGCGTTACATCCATATATTCTTCCGGCAGTAAATCCACCTGTACCAGATTCAGGCAAACAAGCAAAGACGGGATAAAAGCGATGACCAGCAACACCAACCCCTCGCCTATCATCTGCCACAACACCATACGCCGGGAAGAACCGACCGCCATGCGCAATCCGATCTCCGACCGCCGCTTGTTGATGCGCAGCCAGAAAGTCCCGATTATTCCCAGGAAGATATTGGTCAGGAAGAAGATCGAAAAGCCGATCCGGAAACGCAGCGGACTATATACCCACTCCAACTGCTCCTCGCGAAAATCGCTGAGAGGCGTGATCTCCGACAAATAGAAGTTACCCACCTGCAACTGCGGACGCATCTCGCGGGCAAAACGTTCGGCAAAGTCGGCCGTAGCCGCCGTCTCTTTCACCCGGAAACAGATATCGGTAGAACTCCATAAATCGTTCTCCCCCAAAAGTACCCTGTCCGATTCGTCCAAAGGCATAAAGAGAAAACATGCCGGACGGCTAAACTCCATCCGCTTCATCAGCGTGGTAACTCCTGCCACACGCATATTCAGGCTGTCGTCGCGATCGAAGATAAAACCTCCGATAGCGGAAGAGCCGGGAAAGAGCCGTTCTTCGACGGCCGGAGTAATTATATAATCACTCCCCATCGCCTGTGCCAGTGTCTCCGGGCTGCCACCGTCGGCAGAAGACACGCGGAAGACACGGAAGTAATCCGGCGTAACGGTCAGTATCTCGGTATTCACCCTCAATGTATCCCTCCAGTAGCTATTGTTCGAATTGCTACGGCAATAAGGATAATGCCATTCGCCCACGCTCACCCCTTCGATATCGGGATGCCGGCGCAGGCGTTCTTCGATGCGTTTCAGGTTCTGGTAAGGCTCCGGGCTACCTTCCTCGTAGGTGACATACCCGTTTTCGTTCGCCTGCTTCAGCGCAAGGTTCAGTTTATAGGTATTCTCGATATTGAAGCCTGTCGGGGTACTGGCGGTGATGGCCAGGACGCTCAGGTAATCGACAATGTACCACATCAGTGTGGATACGACAAACAACTCCAGCACGATCCAGACGTTGAAACGGCGCTGTGTCCATATTAGTTTAAACAGATGTCTTATCATAATGTATCCTTATTTATCGTTGATTGAATCTACCATCGGACGGCGTGTCGCCTTCCATACCGGCAGCAGCGACGAGAGCAGGTTGAGCACGACACACAACCCGAAAGCCGAAAGGAATAACGGCAGGTTAAACAGCATGTCGAACGTCAGCTGTACATTCCCCTCATTCATAAACCCAAAACTGCTCAACAGGTAATTGCGCAATACGACTACCAGCAGCCACGACACCAGCAAACCGACCACTCCCCCGATACAGGTCAACAGCAGGTTCTCGGTCAGCACCTGCGTCACCAAGGAATGCGAACGGGCCCCGAAGGCTTTCCGCAACCCCATCTCTTCGGTACGTTCCTGCATCCTCGACGAGATAAGCCCCGTCAGATTGATAGCCGGGACGAGCAGGAAAACCAACGCGATCAGCAGGTAGCGACGGATAATATCGGCATAAGACATTCTATAGTCGAGACTGCCTATCTGTGTCTGCTGCGGCGTGGAAAGACTGAAGGCATCCACATACCGTTCCTGCAAAGTCGTATTATATTGAAGCCGGCGGCGATTCACCTCATCCCTGATCGCCTCAAAGCCGGCCGTGCTCTTTGCCAGCATATAAGCACAGACAGGTCCTGCCGATCGTTCGGCTCCCCCCGCCTCCACCAAAGCAGGCACAGAGGAAACAGGCACCCAGGCATCGGCACAGGTCATCGTCATGACGGACGAAACATCTTCCACCACCCCGGCCACCCGGTACTCCACCTGATTAATCATAACCCCTTTGCCAATCACATCAGCCGAACCGAACAGTTTGCGGGCATACGATTCGCTCAACACGATCCGTTTCATGCCGCTCTCATATTCTTCATCGGTATAAGGTTTGCCATGCAGCAGCCGGAAACTGAAGATACGCCAGAAGGCAGCGTCGGTAGCCATCAACCGGGTTTTATAGCGGTCGGCGCTTCCCGGCAGCTGCGAATAGACAGTCCCCATAAGTTGGCTTGTGCTACCCGGGTCGATCCGTAAACAGACCTCCTCCACTTCGGACAGCCCGTCCAGAATCTGCCGTGCCGCATGGTACGAAAGCATCCAGTTGTAGGTCCCCCCTTTTTCCTCATCCTTCGACTTCACGGAGGCATAGTTCAACTGCAACAGCCTGCTCCGGCAGTCTTCGGGAGCGATATCCGCGGTACGGATATAATACACGATCGCCATGACCATGACCATCGAGATGGCAAGCCCCGTCCCCAGAATATAGACGAAGCTGAAGAAGCGGTTCTGCTTCATCAGTTGCCAGGCTTGTTTGAGATACTGTTTGTACATATATATTACCTTTCTTAATTTATGTGATTCTGTTTCATCAGATTCAAAGCCTGTATGAGATATTGTCTGAACATATTACTTATCTTTGTCGTTTAACATTAATCTATGTGTGTTATGGATAAAGAGCTACCTAAATCAAAAATGACCGTTAAACCCGGCAAACTATTCGTTAAACTGAGTAAAAGCCAACTTCCCGGCCAGGAACCGTTCTTTAGAGGGACACTTCCCAACCATCCGAGCCTGACACTCGACGATATCGCCGAACGGGCCGTCAGAAACCGCAGTTCGTATTCGCACGGAACGCTCATCGCCTCTTTCAACACCATGCTGGAAGAGATATACGGGGCGATTGAAGACGGCTTCAACGTCGACTTCGGCCTGGGGCGGACAGAACTGACCGTCGGCGGCCGCTTCAAGACCGAATTTGAAAAGTTCGACCGCGAACGGCATGCCATCCGTATCAACCTACGCCCTTCACCACGCCTCAACCAGCTGGCCGACTGGTTCCCCGCAGAGGTTATCCAGTTCTTCCCGAACGCCCCCCTTCCCAACGAAGTCAGCATCCACAACGACCGTTACCTCAACCAGGAAGGCCGGGAGTTTTGCGTCATCCCTGCTGGCTATACCCTTCCGCTCTTTATCCACGGCAAGCGGCTGAAAGTGATGGGCGACCATCCCGATGTCGGGATCGTCATCCGCCAGGAAGAAGGCGAAAAAAAGTATTTCATCGAACCTCGCATGGTCTTCATCAACGAATCTCCCAGCCTTGCCTTTCTGCCGCCCGAGCCGCTGACACCGGGCAGGTGGGTGGTGGAGGTGTGGAGCCAGTACAATGCCAGTTATCGCCTCTATAAGGTGCCTCGGATGGGGATGGTTACCCTTACCGTCTCCGCCACTACCGCATCGGGATGCGGTGACTAACTGCACCGGGGTGCGGCTATCATCCGCATCAGGGTGCAGCACTCAACAGCATCGGGGTGCGGTAGCATCCTACCTTAGGCTATCCGTTACCCTCGCTAACGGGAAGAGGGAAGGTATTTGCCCGGGCTATAACACACCCCCTGCCCCCTCTCGAGAGGGGAAAAGTTACCATCAGCATCAGAAAGAACACTTGAGAGAGCCTGCTTAACTACCGGTATCGGCCATCCTAAGAGAACGCTTTGCGTTCTTGGAAAGGCCTCAGCGGGTGAGCGTAAAGCGAAGGTGGAAGACGGAGCGCCCGGAGGCTGTGCTGTTTGAGCGAAGCGAGTTCACAGACGACAGCGTAGTCTTTCACCGGAGTAGCGAAGCCGGTGCAGCCTTGATCTTTTGGTTACTTTTCTATCAAGAGAAAAGTAACAATCCTATTGAACTTGTCTGCCGTCGAAGAAGCGCACCGTGCGACTCGTCTGCTGTGCCTGCGCTTCGTTGTGGGTTACCATCACGATGGTGCGGCCGTCTTCCTTATTCAGGCGGTGGAGGATGTCCATGACCTCGATACCCATCTTTGAATCCAGGTTACCGGTCGGCTCATCCGCCAGGATAATCTCGGGGGTCCCAACGATGGCACGGGCGATGGCTACACGCTGGCACTGACCGCCGGACAACTGTGTCGGGAAGTGGCGCATGCGGTGGCTCAGGCCTACCTTTTCGAGAACGGCTTCAGCAGCCTTGCGGCGTTCGGAAGAAGAGACGTTACGGTAGAGCAGCGGGAGTTCTACGTTATCCAGTACGTTCAGCGAATTGATCAGGTGGAAGGATTGGAAGACGAAACCGAGTGTCTTGTTACGGAAGGCGGCCAGTTGTTTGTCGTTCATACTGACCGTATTGGTTCCGGCGATCTCGACCGTACCGGCTGTCGGGGCGTCCAACAGTCCGATGATGTTCAGCAAGGTGGACTTTCCGCAACCGGAGGGGCCCATGATGCTCAGAAATTCGCCTTTCTGGATATCCAGGTTCACATTCTCCAAAGCTACTGTTTCGATCTCCTTCGTACGGTAGATCTTTTCGAGGTTTGTTAATTTGATCATGATGTTTGATATTTAATTGTTACTATTAATTCATTTATTATATAATTGTTATTGATGTATCGTATTTTATCAGAAATGAGTGTTTGTTTATAGCAACTGGTTGTAACTGGCTCCCCTCTTGAGAGGGGGAAGGGGGTGTGTCATATTCCCGCCCATACAATCACCATAATCAGAGTCACTTGACTATTACAGGTTCATTTGCCGTCTGCTTCAGCTGACGGTTTACAAGTTGTTTCTCTCTTTTGGCTTCAGCCACATTTCTCTTAGATAGAAAACTGTAAGAAATGGGACTAAAGTCCAATGAGATAGATCCTTTACTAATCCGTCAGCTGAAGCAGACGGCAAATAAACCTGTAACAAGGCTTGTTTTATTGACTGGCTTTAACACACCCCCTGCCCCCTCTCAAGAGGGGAGCCAGTTACAACCAGTCACAAAACCGATAGCTCAATTATTTCTATACTCACCATACTGTACTTATTTATTCATAATGCAACGCCTCCGCCGGTTTCATCTGTACCGCCTTGTGCATCGGGAACCAGATACCGAGGCTGATCATACCCGCCATCAGCAAATAGGCTCCTCCGAAGGTGACCGCGAAACGCCACCAGGTATAGGGGAGACGACAGGTGTCGGGCATATCGAAGTAAAGCATATTTAGTATGAATACCAACACAAAGGGAATCGTGAGAGCCAGCAGGACAAGCCCTTCGAGGTTCATCAGGCGGCTGAGCTGACGGCGGTTCGATCCCAGGGCGATGCGCAATCCCATCTCCCCCTGCCGTGCCTGCGTACGTAACCAGAAGGTTCCGATGATGCCGAAAAAGACGTTGATCAGCATGAAGCCCACCAGGGCGGTCTTCTTCTTCATATTGTCTTCGCGGTCTTTCAGTCTGTCGGCACGCATATCGGATAGCGGCTCCAGACTGGAAACGTAGACATTGTTCACCAGCAACCGGTCACCCATCCCTTGCAGGAACGCCTCCATCTTTTCGGGCGGGAAGCCGGGACTCATGCGGATAAGGACATCTATGGTCACTTGCCACATTTCCGCTACGTCGATCATCGCAGAAGGCGATACGATCTCATAGAAGTACGGGGCACTCTTTTCATACTCTGTAGAACGACGGGGATTACTTATTCCGACCAGAGGAAGACGCTCGCCATCTTCTCCGTCAAACCGGAAAGAATCTCCCATGCCACCGCCTTCAAGGAATTGCTCCTCCAGGTCGGCACTGATTACGATGCCTGTACGTGTCCCGACGACGGAACGGAGCGGAGCACCGGCCTTATCGGTTATACGCAACACATCGAAATACTCCGGGGTGACAGTGCAATACGTATAGTTGCGAGCCTGAACCGTCGTGTCGGCACCGACGGGTACCAACAACGTCGACATTCTACTCAGGGAATAAGGGCTACCGGCACCAGCCAGACAAACTTCGTCCACTTCGGGAGCCTGGCGCAGGTTGTCTACCAGGCGGAACATGTCCTCTCCGAGGCGGGTTGTTTGCTCCTGTTCGTCCACGTAACCCGGCATACCCGGCTGAAGTACTCCCAGTTGTATCTTGTAGGTGTTCCTTATATCGAAACCGAGTGGAGAATGGTAGGTGTACTGGTCTACCAGCATCGAATCCATCATCACCCAGAGGATTGCTACCACGACCAACAGTTCGGCAAATATCCAGCCGTTACTGCGACGCTGGTTCCATATTATCTTTAGTATATGTTTAATCATTATACGTTATATTACATGTTTATTATTCATCCCCTTTCAATGCCTTGGTTATGGGTTGCCGCGAAATGCGCAGGGCCGGTATGCCGACAGACAGCAGGTTGAGCAACAGGCAAAACAGCAGGGCGACAAGGAAGATTCCCGGCTGAAACAACATATCCGTATGGAGCACTGTCTCTGCATCCTTCAAAAGGAAGTCTTTGCAAACCGGCAACAAGAGAAGCGATAAGACCAGTCCTATTACTCCTCCCAAAAGGGTGATAAGTCCGTTCTCACAGAGCAACTGGCTGAACAAAATGCCCCGGGTGGCACCGAATACTTTACGGAGCCCCATCTCGCTACGGCGTTTCTGCACGGCCGATTGTGTCACACCGGTCAGGTTCAATGCGGGAACAAGAAGAAGCAAAAGAAGCAGGCCACCCGTCTCAAGCAGGTAATCTTTCAGGGCTATCTTCCTCCAACCTGACGAACCCATTGCCTTGTCGAAGCGGGTGATCGGATTCTCCAGGAAGCTGATCTTACAATCTTGCTTTGCCGCGTTGTAGCGGTCGCGTTGCTGTTCTATTTCCCGGCGGATGGCGTCGAAGTCTCCTTTATCATGAGCCAGCAGGGTTATTTTAAAAGCGCCGCCCATACCTTCCATCTGGGTCAGGCCAAGTATCATCTGATTGAGCGTATAGGGTGCCCATACATCGCCAAAAGAGGTGTCGGCGGCACGACTAACGTCTTTTACTACACCGCAGATCGTGCAGGGCATCTGCTCGAGAATGATTGGCTTACCTACCACATCAGTGCTTCCGTACAGGGTGCGGGCCACGCTTTCACTAACAACTACCCGGGGAATGCCCGAGGTGAAATCGGCATCGGTAAATGGTTTACCTTCCAGGAAACGAAAGTCGTATATCTTCCAGAATGCAGGGTCGGAATACATGATATCATAGGAATTATACATGCGCTTACCAGGAAGCGACAGTGGAGCCGGGAAACTGAACCAGGCGGAAACTGCTTCGGGTTTCTTCAACGTGTAAAAGCATTCACGGACAGCTTCCTGAGACATAAAGCCGTTGTAGCGTCTGTTAGCGGAACACTCCACCTGAGTCCCGTCCTCGATGTAGAGCATACGATTACGGTTTGTTTCGGGTGAGAAACTGGCGGATTGTATCTGGAAGACCAGACAAACAACCATGATCATGGCTATCGAAAGAGCCGTGCCGAGTATGGAGATCAGGCTGATGAGGCGGTTCTCACGCAGCATGTTCAGGGCTTGTTTGAGGTATTGTTTGAACATATTGTTGTTGTTTATGTTAGGGCGGTTCGCGAACCGCCCGTACGGGACGTTATTTTATTTTAAGTTTGTTCTTGTCCTTATAGCTTGCCATGTCGGAGACTACGACCTGGTCGCCGGGTTGCAGGCCGCTGATCACTTCCACGTATTCGTAGTTGCTGTCGCCCAGCTGCACCTTGCGCTTCAAGAGTTGGTCGCCGTTGACCACAAAGACGTCGTATTCACCTTTGCCAACATAATAAGAGGCGTTGGCGATGCGCATGACGTCATCCTTGACGGCATTCATGACATACACGTCGGTCTTAAGGCCGGAGCGGAGGCGGCGGTGGTTGTCTTCTTCCAGTTGGACAGTGAAGGAGATGACGCCGTTCTTCGACAGCGGGGTGACGTCGCTGACGGTGCCCTCCAGTTTGTCGCTGCCGATCTTGACAACGGCTTTGCTGCCGGCGGCGATGCGGTCGCCATAAGTGTCGGCTATCTCACCTTCGATCTTGAAATGTGAGAGGTCGGAGACGATGGCGATCTTGGTGCCTTCGCTTACCTGGGCACCGATCTCGTTGTTCACGTAGGTCAGGATCGCCTTGCGGGGGGAGCGGACCTGGGCATCGTCGAGCGTACGCTTGGTTTCGGCGAGGCTTTTGCGGAAGATGTTGAGTTCGAGTTCCTTTACTTTCAGGTCGGCTTCGGCAAGGGCCTGTTCATTGATGTATTTTTGTTCGTCTTCCTTGAGTTTAAGCTGGCTGACGTTGTAGTCGAGTTCTACCTGGCGTACTTTGTCGGTGGTGCCGGCACCGAGGCTGTCGAGGTAGCGTTCGTTACGCAGTTCGACGGCTTTGCGGTCGAGTTCCATGCGGGAGACTTTCAGATTCATCTCCATTTCGGAGAGTTTGCTATGGCCGGTGACACGGAGTTTTTCCAGTTCGAGTTGTTTCATCTGTTGCTCGTCCAGTTTCTTCTTATATTCCGTTTCGGCACTTTGCAGGTCGAGTTTGAGGATCGGTGTTCCTACATCGACAGAGTCGCCTCCTTTTTTGTATATCTCGACGATACGGGTGTTGATAGGGGAATTGATGATCTCTTCGAAAGCGGGTATCACCTTGCCGGAGGCACTGACCGATACTTCGATGACGCCCTGGTCGACGGTGGATATAGTCAGGTCTTTACGGTTCAGGCTGGTTTGCAGGAAAGAAATGATCACGGCAATGACGAGCACGGCCGCTCCCACGCCTCCCCCGATCTTTATGATTTGTTTGCGTTGTTCTTTTCTTCGAACTTCTTTTGATATCTCTCTGTCCATATTTAGTATTGTTTTTATTTTCCACCACAGTAGAGGCAAACTCCGTGCCAAAAAGCTAAACCACTGATATTGTGAGCCTACTATAAAACAAACAGTGTTCAATATCGGACAGTGTGTTCGGTTTTACAGAAAACATTCCGGCTCTCCGCGTTGTTCTTTATCGACAAAGAAGGTAAAACACTTATTAATCGCTAAAACAAGAAAGATATGAGTACCAGATCTATTATTTTATCGCTTTTCGTCGCCCTGGGGTTCGTCCTCACCGGTTGCGACAATAATGATGACAATCACAAAAATGCCATCGAACCGACTGAGCCGGTAATGCAGGCTTTCAATAAGAAATATCCCGACGCCTCCAACCCGCTCTTTACAATTGAAGGGAATTATTATGTAGCCGAGTTCACGAACAATGGTATTTCGACCGAGGCATGGCTCACCGAACAGGGCAAGTGGATGATGGATAAGGCGGATACACCTTTCAACCAACTTCCGGAGGCGGTGACCGGCGCATTCAACAACGGCCTTTATGCGGGCTGGAAAGTGGATGATTCTTATACGATCAACCGGGATAGCATGGCTGTCGTCTATAAGATTAATGCCGAAAAGGGAAACAACGACATGGACCTGTATTATTCGCAATACGGCAACCTGATCAAGGCGGTGAACGACGAAGGGAACGAAGATGCCCCGATCGTGATCCCGGCAGAAGTGCATACGTTGATGAACCTTACTTTCGCAACCTGCGACCTGCTGGATATACAGAGCAACAGCGAAGGATACATCCTGAATATGCTAGACGGAAAAGTTTATAAGATCGCCCAACTGAATAAAGATTACCGGTGGCAGAGTACCACATACCAGATAGCCGAACAGGAGGTACCGGAGGTTATCATGGCTGCCTTCCAGTCCACAGGCTATGCCGAAGATACAATCGAAGCAATAACAGTAAAGATCGAGATTGCGGGAACATTCTACACCTTCACCGTCGATCATAACGGACAAAGCACAGATGTCACATTCGATGCGATGGGGAATGTTGTTGGATGAAACATTGCTAGAAATAATTGAGCTATCCAACTGTCAAAGTGACTCATCTGTTACAGGTTCATTTGCCGTCTGCTTTAGCTGACGGTTTATAAGCAGGTTCTTTTTTTGGCTTTAGCCACATTTCTCTCAGATAGAAAGCTTTAAGAAATGGGACTAAAGTCCAAAGAGATAGATTCTTTACTAGTCCGTTAGCTAAAGCAGACGGCAAATAGACCTGTAATAGTCAAGTGAGGTTGATGACAGGATAGTTCACATCTGATAATAACCGAATCTCCCTAAAAAAAATGAGGCTGTGTCGTAATTAAGATTTACGGTACAGCCTTTCTTTTTGTATTGACTGAGAGATGAATGTTTTCAAGCGACCGTTTTTTGCGTAATTCTTTCCCATATGCGATTTTTGTCTGGTAAAATCTGCCATACGAATAAAAACAGCCCCCTAAGAGATATATTCTCCCCGTTTTGGGTGTGTTTCGCTATCCGGGAACACATTTTCTTAATGTTGAAGGCAATGGCGAAGAAGGCAAAGTCCATTGTCACCTTGTCTTCTCCCACATGCCGGAACCTTCTATATGCCATGTTGTGTTTCATCTGTCCAAAAACTGCTTCCGGTTCTATACATCGCCTTCCCCTATGCCTGAAGCCTTCTTCCGAGAGTGACCTTTCCCGTGCCTGCCGTTTGTATTGGTTTAACCGGTGGTTGACTTCTATAATACGGTTCCCCCGGGCTTTAAAGCAACTGCCACGTAAAGGACACCCTTCACATCTTTGTGCTTTATACCGGGCACTTTCGGTGACGTATCCGCTAGCTGTTTTGTCACGTCTGATTCCTATACGGTTCATGTGCTGCCCCATAGGACAAACGTAATAATCCTCCTCCGCATTGTAATGGAGACTCTCCGTATGGAATGGATTGGGAGTATAACGGGGACGCTGTTCTTTATGGAAGTAGTTGTACTTGACAAAGGCTTCTATCCCATTATCCCCTCATGAACCGGTAATTTTCTTCCGAGCCGTAACCGGAATCTGCCACACCCACAGTTGGTAAGCGGTTATAGCGTTGCTCAAAGGAGTGGAAGAAAGGTATGAGGGTCAGTGTATCGGTTGGGGTGGGAAACAGTCGGAAGTCTATGAGGAATTGGTTCTGGGTTCCTATTTGCAGATTATATCCGGGCTTGGTATGCCCGTTTCTCATGGCGTCTTCTTTCATGCGCATGAAGGTGGCTTCAGGATCGGTCTTGGAATAGGAGTTGCGTTCTCCAAGAGTGTCAAGATGGTTGTCGTATTCCATCAACTTGTCACGGTGCTGCTCTAGTTCCCGGACCTGTTTCTTCTTTTCCCGGATGACTTTCTTTTGTTCCTTGTCCTTTGTTACAGGCTGGTGTTCCAGCACCTCTTTAAGTTCATTCACTATATCTGAGAGCATGGCGGGTGTGAACTCTACGGGGGTGTCTTTGGCGGAGTTCTCTTGGGCTATAACTTCATCCACCTGCTCCAGGAGAATGCGGATCTTATCCATCAACTTTGTACGGTTCTTTTCGACTGTCTTGCACCAGACAAAAGTATATTTGTTGGCTCTGGACTCAATCTTAGTACCGTCAATATACTCTACGTCAAGGCTGATGAAACCTTTGTCGGCAAGGACAAGAACCAACTGCGTGAATACATTATTTATCTCTCCTTTTACACGATTACGGAAACGGTTGATGGTAATAAAATCCGGATGTTCATTACCGGAAAGCCAGATATAATGAATGTCACGTAGGAGAAGCTTCTCTATTTTGCGGCACGAATAGATATTGTTCATGTAGGCGTAGATAATCACCTTAAGCATCATTTTAGGATGATAAGGACAACGACCGGTTGCTTTATAAAGCTTCTTGAAATTGTCAAGATTGAGATTATCAATAACTGTATTGACCACACGGACCGGATCGTTCGCTGCTACGTTTTCATCAATTCTTCTAGGAAAAAGAACTGTTTGGTTGGGAGCATAATCCCGAAAATGTGTTTTTGTGGGCATTGGTCTTTTATTTTTTTACTAAGTTACAGAAAAATAGCGATATAGGCAAGATCTTAGTTGAGAAAACAGAGGCTTCACTTTATGTTTTATGGCATACCAGAAAATAACCGGATTTACCAAGAAAGCGCATCCCTGTCACGGGACACGCTTTCTGCCATAATTAAAGTTCCGGTCATTTAGCTCCCTTAAAGGCCTGTTTACAAAAAAAGCCCGGCTATATAAACAGCCAAGCTATACGCCTTTGTATAGTCAAGGTTTATTAGGTCAATCAGTCACTCTCCATGTTTGATAGCTCTTAAAACGAACAACTCTACAAAGGAAACATTTTATTCAGTTTATAACGTTTTTTTGACTCTTTGTTTTACATGCTTTGCAACACAATTAAGGGGATATGTACATTTTGACACACCCCCATTCTTGTTCCTATTATATCAATAAATATATACTGACCGATCAATACTTACCTGCTTATCAACTCGATCCGTGCACTCTTGACACCCGGGGAGGATGCTTCAAAGTAAATCGTTCCCGGTGTTTCTTCCGTTTGTACGATGGCTGTCAGCTGTCCGCTGAACAGTTTCATCTGCGGGGCCTGGAAGGATTCGAGGCTGGCGGGGTTACCGTTGGCTGCCGCCTTGTAGGTTCCGTTGCCACGTACGTTAAACTTGATCTGGTTGGTGGCATCCGGGCAAAGATTTCCGTTCTTGTCAACCACTCTTACGTTGATGAAAGAGAGGTCTTTGCCATCGGCTGTCAGGTTAGTACGGTCGGCAGACAGTTCGATATGGTGAGGCTTGCCGGCTGTGTGTACTTCCTCTTCGGCTACGGCGTTGCCATCCTTATCGTAGGCTACCACTTTCAATGTTCCCGGCTCGTATTTAGTATCCATCCACATCAGACGGTAACGTTTCTGACGTTCGAAACTCTTCTGAGCGGCTTCGGTATAGCTGCTGTCGATACCGATACTCAGGTCTTTCGTACGTTTGCCCTGGCTCTTTCCGTTGATGAACAGTTCGGCAGAAGGATAATTGGTATACACGAATACCGGAGTGACTTCGCCTTCGCGTCCCGGCCATGTCCAGTGAGGCAGGATATGCAATGTCTTTTCCGCTTTGTTCCAATGGCTGCGGTACAGATAGTAACGATCCTTTGGAATACCGGCCAGGTCGATGATACCGAACAGGGAACTGTGGCTCGGCCAGTTGGTATAATACGGCGTCGGTTCGCCCAGATAGTCGAAACCGGTCCATACGAACTCACCGATACAGTAAGGCAGGTCTTCATGCTGGATAAAGTCGTCTTCCGGCAGATTCGACCAGCCACAATGTTCTACATCGTAAGAAGAGCTCTGATGATCGTCGTAGACAGCCATCGCCTTACGTTCAACCGGAAATTTATAAACACCGCGTGAACTTACCGTGGAAGCAGTCTCGCTTCCCAGGATGATTTCCTGAGGCAGTTTCTTATAATTAATCTGATATTTGAACGGACGGTAGTTGAAACCGGCTACTTCCATGACAGCGGCAAAGTTATTGTTCACGACAGCATCCGGGGCATCCATTCCCTGAGTAACGGGACGTGTCGGGTCTTCGCGGTGACAGATGTCCTGAAGGAAGCGGGCAATCTTGGCGTCGCCTTCGATCCACTGGTTCGGCACTTCGTTACCGATACACCACATAACGATACTCGGATTGTTACGGAAGTTATGAAGCAGGTTCACCATATCTTTTTCCGCCCATTCGTCGAAGAAGAGGTTGTAGCCGTTCTTACATTTGGCTACGTTCCATTCGTCGAAACTTTCTGCCATCAGCATCATACCCATTTCGTCGCAGGCCTTCACCAAATCGGGAGCCGGCATATTATGGGAAGTACGGATCGCATTACAACCCATATCTTTCAGGATACGGATCTGGCGGCGGATAGCCGCATCATTGACGGCTGCACCCAACGGGCCCAGGTCATGATGGTTACATACGCCTTTAAAGACTGTCTTTTCACCGTTCAGGAAGAATCCTTTTCCTGGAATGATTTCGATGGAACGGATACCGAAAGATGTCGTATATTCATCTTTCAACTCTGTTCCGTTCTTGTACAGGCGGCTTTCAGCCACATACAGAGCGGGCATATCCGGCGACCAGAGGGTCGGGGTGTGAACAATGAATTCCTGATCGACCGTACCATTATTATATATGATATCGTTCAGCGGAAGCATTGTTTCAACCAGCATTTGTCCGTTCGGGTTACGCAGGCTGGTTTTCACGGCATATTGTTTCGGATCGGCACCTTCCGGAAGGTTTACCTTTGTGTTGACATTCACTTTGGCAAACTCTTTCTTAACGATAGGTGTTGTAACAAAAGTCCCCCATATCGGAATATGAGCATCTTCCGTAACGATCACATGTACATTTCGGTACAGGCCGGCACCCGGATACCAGCGGGAGGACTCCGGCAGGTTTTCCAGACGGACAGCCAGCGTGTTCTTCTGTCCCGGTTTCAAGTACTTCGTAATGTCAAAATGGAATGAGTTATAGCCATAAGGCCAGTAACCTACCTCTTCGCCATTGATATAGACTTTGGCGTGGCTCATCGCCCCGTCAAACAGGATTGAAGCTTTTTTCCCTTCAGCGAACTGGGGTACTTCAAACTCGGTGCGGTACCAACCCACACCCACGAAAGGCAGACCGCCCGTACGGCCGGCATGTTCCAACGCCTCCTTCTGGCCGTCTTGCAAAATAGCCACTTCCTGCTTATCGTTCTGGGAACTGAACGGACCGTATATCGCCCAATCGTGCGGAACCGTCACCGATTGCCATTTACTGTCGTCGAAAGCGGGTTTGATAAAGTCGGGGTTATCCTCACGGGTGAACTTCCAGTTTTTCTCCAGCAGGAATTCACTACGTACTTGTTGTGCCGAAAGGTTAGTCAGCCAACCGAATAACACGACTAAAATAACAAAATTGAATCTTTTCATGCGCATTTTAAATGTGTTTGTAGTTCTTAGCGCAACAAAAATAACTAAATTTGCGACTTTATCAAACTAAATCTACAATAACAAGTTACAGAATATGTTGATTCAATTAGCCTTCGTTTTAGTTGCAATAATTATCGGAGCCCGTTTAGGTGGTATTGGTTTAGGTGTATTGGGTGGCCTGGGGCTGGCAGTACTGACTTTTGTCTTCGGCCTCGAACCAACGTCACCCCCAATCGACGTGATGTTAATGATCGTAGCGGTCATTGCAGCAGCCAGCTGTATGCAGGCCGCCGGAGGATTAGACCTGATGGTGAAATGGGCGGAAAAGCTGCTTCGTAAAAATCCTTCCAAGATTACGATATTGAGTCCACTGGTTACCTATCTCTTTACCTTTATTGCTGGAACCGGACATGTGGCTTACTCTGTTTTACCGGTTATTGCCGAGGTGGCGACCGAAACGAAGATACGCCCGGAACGCCCGCTGGGTATTGCCGTAATCGCCTCACAGCAAGCTATTACAGCCAGTCCGATCTCTGCGGCGACCGTTGCCCTGTTAAGTATGCTGACCGGACAGGGGTTCAATGTCAGCCTGTTCGATATTCTGATGATCTCAGTGCCCTGTACGTTGGCGGGTGTCCTGGCGGGAGCATTCTATTCCCTGCGTGTCGGCAAAGAACTTGAAGATGATCCTGAATTCAAAAGACGTATTGCTGAAGGAGAATTCACTACCCAGAAATATGAACTGAAAGATGTCAAAAACCAGAAAGCAGCCGGCTGGTCGGTCATTATCTTTATCCTGGCGACAATCGGGATTATCCTGTTCGGTTCTATCGAAAGCATTCGTCCAGTATTCAACGGGCAGTCATTGTCGATGGCTTATATTATCGAAATACTGATGTTATCGGCGGCGGCCATCATTTTACTGGCTACCCGGACAGACGGGATCAAGGCGGTACAGGGATCGGTTTTCTCTGCCGGCATGCAGGCGGTTGTCGCTATCTTCGGTATTGCCTGGATGGGTGACACATTTATCGGTGGTAATATGGCGGAACTGAAAGGTTCTATCGAGCAGATCGTTACAGCTATGCCCTGGCTGTTCGGGATTGCTCTGTTCCTGATGTCTATCTTATTATTCAGCCAGGCAGCTACCGTTCGTGCTTTGCTTCCTTTAGGGTTAGCGCTGGGGATCTCTCCGTATATGCTGATCGCACTCTTCCCTGCCGTAAACGGATACTTTTTTATTCCGAATTATCCGACAGTGGTGGCTGCAATCAATTTTGACCGTACGGGAACTACGCATATTGGTAAATATATCTTAAATCATTCTTTTATGGTTCCCGGACTGATAGCAACCGGTGTTTCTGTATTGCTTGGTTTACTTCTTATCCAACTGTTTTAAAGGTGGCAGGCAGGCTTCCCGTCTGAAAAAAAGAGATTCTAACTACCTCATTCTTATCGTTTTTTTAAAGAAAAGGCTTATCTTTATCTCGAATTTATAGAAAACAGGTGTATATGAAATGGTAGACCTGTTATTATTTTAGTAAGGATTTTATATTATTGATTAAGCTGTAATACACGAAAAAAGAGTCAAAGACTCAGAGGTATATGATGGTAGTGGAAAACTTTATCTTGCCGGATCTTTTAGAAAGTATGCGCATTTCAACATCTTCTTCTCAGGAAAACACCCGGAATTTCCTGACAGATTATTCTATTGTGTATGCAGTATCCGGTACGTTATGTTTGAAAAACAGCGATTCCGAACAAATCATTGAAGAAGGGGAATTAGCCCTTATCCCACCGGGAGCATACGCTTTTTCCGAATCTGTCCATGATCAGAATCATTCCGGATTTACCTTCTTCTTCAACCAATGGACAGCACAGTGCATTCTCAAACTCCCGAAAGTGATCAGTGCCTTGAGCCTGCACCAACCGCCTGTTACCAGGCAAAAAGTATATATCATCCCCCGACAAAAGGTCTTCCGGAACTTTTTCAACGCCGTCCAGCTATACCATAACCTGGAAAAAAAGCTGAAAGAGGAAATGCTCCCGGTCAAGTTTACCGAGCTTATCTATCTGTTGCTGAATAGTCCCCATAGAGACGTTGTTTTATCTTTCCTCTCCGAGGCTGCCGGTAATATGCCGGAGAAACGGTAAAGATATACCCCTGGGAAAAATTGACAAGAATATAAGTTATATTGCCATTCCGTTAGTCACCGATCTAATGTAATTTTGCATTGTCAATTAAAACAATGAATATATGAAACCGATAGAACTAACAAAGACTGAATTCATTCAAAAAATAGGTAACGTCGAAGCTGGCCCGAAAGACTGGAAATATGTAGGTGACAAACCTTGTATCGTAGATTTCCAGGCTCCCTGGTGCGGTTACTGTAAACGTCTTGATCCGATACTGGAAGAGTTCGCTCAAACATATGAAGGACGATTGGATATTTATAAAGTGAATGTAGACAAAGAAGAAGATCTCGAAACGCTCTTTAATATCCGCACCATCCCTACCCTTCTTATCTGTAAAACGGACGGGACCAAAGAACTCATGCTGGGAACTATGCCCAAACACGAGTTGAAGAAGATCATCGAAGAGAAAATTCTGTAAAAAGCCCCTTATCACAGTTTATTTACGAACTGTGATATGGAAACATCCCTGCTTGCGTTCGTGCTTTATATAACAACGGTCTGCTCTTTTCAGGTCGCGAAGCACTGACGCAAGTACCATTTTAAGGCGGTCGTTGTCGATATTCAGGGTATCTTTCTCATTGATCTTGGTATAACGCACCCAGGAAACGTCAAAGGTTGTACCGTAGCGATGGGCTGAGTTCATGGAAGCATTGTAATTGCGTTTGCCCAGTTTCTTCACATCATCTACCGTACGGGTGACGCTGGTTACTTTTATTTTATAGAGAGATGCATTCAGATTATAAAGGGAGTCCTGAAAATTACGGCCGATATCTTCCAGTAAGGTTGCCGCTTCCGGAATCAGATAAGGGATAGAGTGTTTCAGTTCTTCCACTTCGTAATAATCGCCGGTTTTGATCTCCTGCATCTTTTTGGAAGCATGTTCGGCATCTTCACGGTTACTGATGGGTTCTATTCCGATCTTTTGGGCGACAGCCAGCTGGACGTCATTCAAATCGTTAAAATCACGATTATAACTTCCGTTATACCAGATGGTTTTCAACTCGCCACGTTTTTCTTTACAGGAAAGGAACACACTGGTCGACACCAGTACAAAAAACAATATAATTGCATTAATAGCTATTTTCATCCTTTTCAATTTTACGGAGGACAAAAATAAGAAAATTACTATACTTTGTTGTATGAAGATCAAAAAGAATTACCTATTTTTGTGGTCAACACTATTAATTAAGTAAGAATATGAGTACTTTAGAACTAAAACTTTCACTGATCGAACAAGTGACGCAAATCGATGATGAGCAGTTGCTGAACAAGATCAAAAAGCTGATCAGCCAGCATATGGAAAAGAAAACAGAAAGGTATCCGGCACAAATGACGGTTGAGGAACTGAAAGAGGTGCTGAAAAAATCTATCGAAGAATCCAAACAAGGCTTGGGAATGACTACAGAAGAATTACGCAAAAGACATCCATTATGCAAATAAAACTAAAGTGGTTACCACAAGCCATCACCTTACTTGACGACATTTACGAATATTACAGCGAGAAAAGTGAAAGATCTGCAATCCGCATATATAATAAACTACTTGATTCTGCTGAACCTTTGAAAACATTTCCCTATGCCGGAATTTCCGAACCTTTACTGGATGAATTTCCTCAGAATTTCCGCTCCCTGGTAGTCGAAAAGCATTATAAATTAATTTACACCATCAGTCCGACCCTGATCGAGATACACGCCATATGGGATTGCAGGCAGGATAACTGGCGGCTAAAAGAAATGTTCCATCGGTAATATCAAAAAAAGACAGGAATATATTCATGAGATAAAGAATATTGCTAATTTTGCGTACCTAAATCAAAGGGAATAAAAACATAAAAAAATAAGACAAGGAAAAGAACGGATGATAGAACGTATTTATATTCTTGAAAGTGTAGACCCGGTTATTTTTTACGGAGTGAATAATGCGAACATGCAGCTGATTAAAACACTGTTTCCTAAGCTTCGCATCGTTGCCCGCGGAAATGTGATGAAAGTAATCGGAGACGAAGACGAATCCGAACTGTTCCTTAAGAAGATCCGTGAAGTAGAAAAATACTGCGAGGAATTTAACTCCCTGAGCGAAGATGTCATCCTCGACATTATCAAAGGAAAAACTCCGACAGTCGTCAAACAGGAAAACCTGATTATCCACGGAATGAACGGGAAGGCAATCGTTGCCCGTACCGAAAATCAGCAAATACTCGTAAAAGCTTTTGAAGAAAACGACCTGGTCTTTGCCACAGGTCCTGCCGGAACAGGTAAGACATTCGTTGCAATAGCTCTTGCAGTGAAAGCGTTAAAGAATAAGGAAATAAGGAAGATTATCCTGAGCCGTCCCGCAGTCGAGGCCGGCGAAAAGCTGGGATTCCTTCCGGGAGAAATGAAAGATAAGCTCGATCCGTATCTGCAACCTCTGTACGATGCATTACAGGATATGATCCCGGGGGCAAAACTCAAAGAATACATGGAAAATAACGTGATTCAGATCGCTCCGCTGGCTTTTATGCGTGGACGTACGCTGAACGATGCCGTTATTATCCTCGATGAAGCACAAAATACAACGACGCACCAGATCAAAATGTTCCTCACCCGTTTGGGGATGAACGCAAAAATGATCATTACCGGTGACGTGACACAGATCGACCTTCCCCCTACCGCAACCTCCGGCCTAGTGCAGGCCATGCAGATATTGAAAGGTGTCAAAGGAATAGGCAAGGTGGAATTCGACAAGAAAGACATCGTTCGTCATAAGCTAGTACAGCGAATCGTTGAAGCATACGATAAATTCGATGAGAAAAAGAAAGCGGAAACCGCTGCAAAGAAACTAGAAAAGAACAACAAACTATCAGATAAATAATCAAAAATAAATTGGTCATGAAGAAGGCGTTAGTTAGAACAGATTACAATTTCCCGGGACAAAAAAGTGTCTATCATGGTAAAGTACGCGACGTGTACAATATCAATGACGAAGTATTGGTGATGGTCGCAACCGACCGTATTTCAGCTTTCGACGTAGTATTGCCGGAAGGTATTCCTTACAAAGGCCAGATGTTGAACCAGATTGCTGCCAAATTCCTTGACGCGACCACCGACATTTGCCCGAACTGGAAATTAGCTTCACCCGACCCAATGGTTACCGTTGGTGTACAGTGCGAAGGTTTCCCTGTTGAAATGATCGTACGCGGTTACCTTTGCGGTAGTGCATGGCGTGCTTACAAAAGCGGTGTACGTGAAATCTGTGGCGTGAAACTGCCGGAAGGAATGCGCGAAAACCAGCGTTTCCCCGAACCGATCATCACTCCAACAACTAAAGCTGCTATCGGAGCTCACGACGAAGACATCTCCAAAGAAGAAATCCTGAAACAGGGACTTGTTTCTGAAGCAGACTACGCCGTTCTTGAAAAATATACGATGGAGTTGTTCAAACGTGGTACGGAAATTGCTGCACAACGCGGCCTGATTCTGGTAGATACAAAATATGAATTCGGTCACCGCGACGGAAAGATCTACCTGATCGATGAAATCCATACACCCGACTCTTCACGTTACTTCTACTCGGAAGGTTATGAAGACCGTTTCGCCAAAGGTGAACCGCAGAAACAGCTGTCTAAAGAATTCGTTCGCGAATGGTTGATGGACAACGGTTTCCAGGGCAAAGCCGGACAGCAGGTTCCGGAAATGACTCCGGCTATCGTTGAAGGTATCAGCGAACGTTATATCGAACTGTTCGAACATATCACCGGCGAGAAATTCGAAAAAGGCGACACAGACAATCTGTTGGCACGCATCGAAAAGAATGTAACCGATTATCTGAACAATAAATAAGTATATATGAAGTACGGTTCGGAACAGATTTTACCTTACAACCGGGAGGAACAGAAGGGCACGCAAGTCAAACGCATGTTCGACTCCATTGCGGGCACTTACGATCTACTGAACCATACGCTCTCGTTCGGTATCGATAAAATATGGCGCAGGAAAGGCATTGCTTTCCTGCGTCCTTTTTCTCCGCAATCCATACTGGATATTGCCACCGGAACGGGCGACCTGGCCATTTCCATGCACCGAAAACTAAAAGCCAACCGGATCATCGGGGCTGATATTTCAGAAGGCATGATGCAGGTCGGACGCGAAAAGGTAGCGAAAGCCGGTTTGTCGGAGTATATATCGTTCGAACAACAGGACTGTACGGCACTCACTTATCCGGACAATTCATTCGATGCCGTTACCGCCGCATTCGGAGTACGTAACTTTGAAAATATCGAACAAGGTATTGCCGAGATGTTCCGGGTACTCAAACCCGGCGGCCATCTCATGATTCTGGAACTTTCCACACCGGAACATTTCCCGATGAAACAGCTCTACCCTATTTATTCAAAAACGATCATTCCATTTATTGGCCGGTTATTTTCAAAAGAGAAAGCCGCTTACAGCTATCTTCCGGAATCTATCAAAGTCGTTCCTCAAGGTAAGGTCATGGAAGAATTGCTTGCCCGCCAGGGATTTGCCCAGGCGAAAGCACGCACCTTCACCTTTGGAATTTGTTCATTATATACAGGTTGTAAGGATGGTTCGCGAACCATCCCTACGAAATAAACAAATACTAGAAAAGGTTATGCAGAAATATGGTTTATTGGGATACCCACTCGGACATTCGTTTTCCAAAACTTATTTCAACCAGAAGTTTGAAGCGGAAAAAATAGATGCCCAATATGTGAATTTCGAGATTCCGAATATCAAGGAAATTAAAAATGTACTGAAAGAGAATCCCGAATTGAATGGTCTGAATGTAACGATTCCTTACAAAGAACAGGTCATTCCTTATCTGGACGAACTGGATGAAGACGCCCGCCTGATCGGAGCCGTGAACGTTATCAAATTCACAAAAGGCCTTTTCGGTAAAAAACTGAAAGGATACAACTCCGATATCATCGGCTTCAAACAGTCTATCGATCCTTTATTAAATGAAACACATCGGAAAGCATTGATCCTGGGGACAGGCGGCGCCTCCAAAGCCGTGTTCCAGGGACTAAAGCAACTGGGGGTCGGAGCAACCTTGGTTTCACGCAAACCGAAAGAATTTTGTATTACCTATGACGAAATCACTCCGAAAACAATGGAGCAATACACCGTCATAGTCAATACGACCCCATTGGGAATGTTCCCCAATGTCAACAGTTGCCCGGATATTCCATACGATTTGCTCACTCCAAATCATCTGTTATACGATCTGTTGTATAATCCGGATGAAACGCTCTTCATGAAAAAAGGAAAAGAAAAAGGGGCTGTCGTTAAGAACGGACTCGAAATGTTGCTGCTTCAGGCTTTTGCGGCCTGGGAGATCTGGCAGAAATAAAAACTGAGGAAAAAGATATTCCTTTCGGATGAAATTTGAATTTCTTTCGAAAGGAATTTTATTTTCTCCCGGATGTAACGTTCTTGTCTTCTACTGCTTTTCCGTCATATATTTCCAGAAACGAACCGGTAAATGTTGCCGGTGCAGTTTCGGGTTCAGACGTTCCTTTATCGCAATCGTCTTAAAATACTCTTTCCACATTTGCTGAAAAAGCATTTCATCCTTATCCATCAGGCTCTCACTCAGAAAACCGGAAAACAGATGTGCCTCCTTCTGTTCAAAGCGGACTTCGATTGTTTCCTTCAGATCATAATAATATCCGTATTCA
Source organism: Parabacteroides caeci (assembly GCF_023656795.1). Taxonomy (NCBI): domain Bacteria; kingdom Pseudomonadati; phylum Bacteroidota; class Bacteroidia; order Bacteroidales; family Tannerellaceae; genus Parabacteroides; species Parabacteroides caeci. The sequence continues at coordinate 14,346 of NZ_JAMOKT010000018.1, read as the reverse complement.
CGGCGCATGTCGTAAATCAGCCATTTCTGGTCACCGAAACGATCGTTCAGATAAGGAAGGACGAGCGGCAATACATTATATATAGGTTCGACAGCCGAGAAATAGGTGCCATCCACCGCTTTCTGAAAACGGAGGAACTGCATGATATGAAGGCGTTCATTACTCACCTTCTTCCATATTTTAGAAATCTGCAACACATCGGAGTCGCCAAAATTCATTTCTATAGACTTGGAATGGTCGATCGCCTTACGGATATAGCGGAATAAAAGCATGTCAATCTCCGGCAACTCCGACAGCCAGGAGACTGTCAGTCCGGAAAGGGACAGTTTGGATATTTTCTTTTCAAGGCCTTTCCAGACACGGTCGGCTTTTTGCTTGTCGGAACAAATTGTCACCGTCTCCTCACAGAACAAAGGCAACGGTTCCCCTTCGGCCAGCAACACATCAGGAAACGACTTCCGGACGTAAGCGTCGAAGACGGCTGTCAGTAATCCCTCGAAAGTTTTGTCATATATAAAAGCAATCATGTTTACAGTACGTCTTGAAATTGAATTGTCAGTTGTCGGTCGTCAAACCGTTTACCCTTCTTTTGAATCAGTATATGGCGCACATTTTCCGGCGTCAGCTCGTTAACCGTCCGCATCGCCAGTTCGTAACAAGTAATAAAATACTGAGCCTTCTTCATGACGACACCGATTTTCTTCAATTGCTCCGAGCCGAGGCGGGAGTAACGACGGGAAACGATGATCATCTTCGCTGATTTCACCCCGATGCCGGGAACGCGTAGAAGCAACTCATAATCCGCTTTGTTGATATCGACCGGAAACATATGCGGATTTCGCAACGCCCACGATAATTTCGGATCGACCTCCAGATCAAGTTCCGGATAAGCATCGTTCACGATCTCATCCACTTTAAATTCATAAAAGCGCAACAACCAATCGGCCTGATACAAACGGTTCTCCCGCACCAGAGGCGGCTGTTTCAATGCCGGCAGCCGGTTATCATAATCGTTCACAGGAATGAAACCGGAATAATAAACACGTTTCATCGTCGGACGCTGATACAGGGCCGACGACAGGCGGAGAATATCCTTGTCCGTATCGGCAGTCGCCCCGACAATCATCTGCGTACTTTGTCCGGCGGGAGCAAACCGCGGGGCGTGACGGAAACGCTTCCGTTCCTCCGCACTCTGCAATACCCCCTGCTGGATATAACGCATCGGGGCAAAGACACTCTTAAAGTCTTTTTCCGGTGCAAGCACCTGCAAACTTTTTTCGTTGGGAATCTCGATATTCACACTTAGACGGTCGGCATACAAACCGGCTTCGTTCACCAATTCCTGGCTGGCACCGGGAATACTTTTCATATGGATATACCCGTTGAAACGATGAACCAGTCGCAAATCTTTTATCACGCGCACCAACCGTTCCATCGTATAATCCGGACTGCGTACCACGCCCGAACTGAGGAAAAGCCCTTCTATATAATTACGCCGGTAAAACTCGATCGTCAGATTGACCAGCTCCGTCACCGAAAGCGTTGCCCGCGGCAAATCATTGCTCCGGCGGTTAATGCAGTAGGCACAATCATACATGCAATTGTTGGTCAGCATAATCTTCAACAAGGAAATACACCGCCCGTCCTCCGCAAAACTATGGCAAATACCCCAGCCAGCCGCACTGCCTATCATTCCTTTCTTTCCGGAACGGGACGTGCCGCTTGACGCGCAGGATACATCATATTTAGCTGATTCTGCTAATACTTTCAGTTTTTCGAGTACATTTTCATTCATATTTCACGGGGATATACAACACAAAAATAAGGAATTAAAAACTATCTTTGCGATAAAATAGAGTGAAATGTTCTTAGATAATATTCCCGTACATAACCTGGATGAAAGTGATTTCTTCGTCGCCGAACGCATCGAAAACTGCACACCATTGAATTTCCGGGGATCACACTGTCACAACTTTTACGAACTTTTATTTTTCATGGAAACCGGGCCGGAAGAAAGTCACAGCATCGACTTCACCGAGCATCCGCTACAATCCAACCAGATTTTCCTGATCCGCCCGGGACAGGTACACACCATGAAACTGAAAGAACAAAAAGGTTTTCTGTTTGCCATCAACCGTGATTATTTCGAACGGCTCTGCCTGCATATCGAGAGTTATGCAGATTATTCATTCCCGGACATTCTCACCCTTCCCGGCAGCGAAGCTCCTGCCGTCCGCCGGATAGCCAACCTGATCTATGCCGAACACGAAGGATTACACCGCAAAAGCCTGCTAAATTCTTATATGCATGCCTTTATCACCCACTTATTACTGCTGCATACCGACACCCCAGGCAACCAGGACATCCGCGTCAACAGAGTGCTTTCCCTGATCGACACCCATTTTATCAGTGAACGCACAACCGATTTTTATGCCCGCGAAGTAAACCTCAGCAACAAACGGATGAACGAACTGACAAAAAAAGCCGTCGGTCACACAGTTAAACAACTGATCGACCAACGGCTGTTATTGGAAGCCAAACGCATGATAAGCCATGGCGTTTCGAGTTTCAAAGAAATAGCGTTCGATCTCGGATTCAGCGAAGCGTCTTATTTCACCCGCTTTTTCAAGGAACAAAGCGGATACACGCCCGAGCAATTCCGGTCGCTGCTGAAGAAAGACCTGTCATGAACGGACCTTGATCACCGCCAGGCGACGACGCGTATCGACAAACAGCAGCACAAAAGAAGCCAACCCGCAAACAAATAATCCGCACATCATCGGTACAACCGAATCATTTTGTAAGAAACTGACTACTGCCGAAAGGACACCGGTAAAGAACAATTGCAAAAATCCCATCAATGCCGAAGCAGATCCGCTGTCTTCTTTAAAATAAGCCAAACCGAGCGATGTCGTAGCCGGTAACAATAATCCGATCGGGATCAGATTCAGAAATACCAGTACCAACAAAGGAATAACAGAGGTCGAAGCAAAAGCGGTAATAATCAGTAATGTCCCGATCAACAGCTGCACAGCCAACGTATATCGTACAAGTTTCTTCAACGTCATATATTTCAGCATAAAATTAATAATATAAGTCCCGAACATCAATCCCAACGAATTGATCGCAAAAATGATTGCAAACGTATCACCCGACATGCCCCCCTTCTCCATAATCAAAAAAGGTGCATTAGACACATAGACCATCAAACCTCCATAAGCCATACAGCCAATAATAGTGTAAACCATGAACGGTCATACTTTCATCACCCTGACATATCCTTTTACCATCTCTTTCACCGAAGGCTTCTTCGCTTTCATCTCTCCGGATAATACCACCGGTTTACTTTTCGGAAGAAACAACCAGGTCAGCAGAATAGTAAAGGCTCCTAACAGGGCCATTGTATTAAACACCCCGTGCCAATGCCACTGTTTCAATAACAAATTCCCGATAGTCGGCGCAATAACCGGCGCAATTCCGGAGATGATCACCAACAGGGAGAATACCTTCGTCCGCTGTTCATTTACAAACAAATCATTCACAGCAGCACGTCCTACCACCACCCCGGCACAACCGCCAAAGGCTTGCAGAAAGCGGATTACCCACAACTGTTCGATCGAAGTCACATAGATGGAAGCAAACGAACTGATCGTATACAAAGCCGTAGCTGCCAGGATCGGATTCTTGCGTCCGTAATAATCGGAAAGCGTCCCCCAGAACAGTTGTCCGATAGCAAAACCTGCCAGGAAGATGGATAAGGATATTTGTACTTCACTCAAAGAAACTTGCAGGCTTTCAGCAATATCTGTAAAAGCAGGGAGATAAAGATCTATGCTCAAAGGTTCCAAAGCCGCTAATAAAGAAAGGACCAGAACCACGATTCCCATTTTTCTATTCATCACATTATTCCTATTAAAATTACCGCAGCAAAAGTACTTCCTTCTTTCCGCCCACCTTTTACATTAATTGCACATTTACTGGTATAAACAGGAACTTCAGGATATTTCTTTTTGAATGTGGTAATTAGGAAGGAAACATGTACATTTGTACGTTTTTTAATTTACATCTTCAAGAATGAACGACTTACTTATTTTCAATCATATAGAAATGATACTGGCAGGCACGACTGCCGGTCTATTCGTCATCCAGCTCTTATATTATCTTGTCACCTATGCCCGCCCGTTGAGACAGGCTAAAAGAAGACAAATGCAACAGGGACAGGCAAAGCCTGCCGTTTCCGTGATTGTCTATGCCAAGAACGAATCGGAGAACCTAAAGAAACACCTCCCGGCTTTGTTGAACCAGGACTATCCGGAATACGAAATAGTTGTTGTCAACGACGGTTCCACCGATGAGAGTGACGAAGTTTTAAAAACATTCAAGAACGAATACGACCATCTTTATCACACCTATATCCCGGAAGACGTAAAATATCTGAGCCGTAAAAAACTGGCACTCACTGTCGGTATCAAAGCCGCCAAACACGACATCCTCCTTTTTACGGAAGCCAATTGCGAACCTATGGGTAAAAACTGGATATCAGCCATGGCACGCAACTATGCTTCCAGGACAAACATCATTTTAGGCTTTTGTGCATATGGGCATCATAAAGGATTTTTCCATAAGCTGGTCGCTTATGATAACCTGATAACCGGATTGCAATATATCTCGTCCGCCCTCACCGGAAATCCCTATACCGGCAACGGCCGTAACCTCTCATACCGGAAAGATTTATTCTTTGCCCATAAAGGGTATTACAAATCGCTCAGCCTGCATGCCGGCGATGACGATTTATTTATCAACGAATCTGCAAACGCTCAGAATACCTGGGTGGAATATTCTCCGGAAAGCATCACGGAAATGGCAAAGATAGACCGTTTCAGCATGTGGAAAGAGATGAAAGTATCACGTGCCGCCACCCAACGTTATTATAAAGGCTGGAACCTGACCTTTTTCAGAATGGAAAGCCTGAGTTATTTCCTTTTATTTATCGCGGTAATCGCCAGTATCGTCATGGGCATTTTAGGCAACTGGCTGATATCCATACTGGCAGGATTATTATACATCATACGTTTTTCAACCAAAGCGACAATCCTGCACAAATCAGCTAAACTCCTGCAACAGAAACCTGTAACCGGCTGGCTGTTCCTCCTGGAACTGTTGCTGCCCCTGTTCAATCTATACGTAAGAATTTACAGGATATTCAGAGGAAAAAACGATTATACATTCCGACTGGGAAATAAATGAATTGAAAATTACTCAAATCGTATGCTCTTGGCAGGATCGATCTTCGTGATAAGGTAAGACGGACCGAGCATCATTAGCATCGATGCACATAAGGTCCCGATATTCAAGAGAATCAAGGAGATTATACTTAAATCAATAGGCACCGCATCCAGATAATAGATGGAAGGATCCAGTTTTATTATACGAAAATGAGACTGGATCAAACAAATAGCGATACCAACCACATTCCCCCAAAGCATCCCCTTCCCGATCAGGAAGAAAGAGATATAAAGAAATATCTTGCGGATACTGACATTGTTCTCACCCAACGCTTTCAGGATACCGATCATATTCGTCCGCTCCAGAATAATAATAAGCAAACCGGAAATCATGGTAAACCCTGCAACCGCAAAGATCAGGATAAGAATAACTACCACATTCACATCCAGCACATCGAGCCAGTTAAATATCATAGGATTCATCTCCTTTATCGAACGGGTAAAATAGGTATTCCCATGACGGTCCTGTTTCTCCACCAGATTGAAATACAGGTCTTCTGCAATCTGGTCCAGCTTATCGTAATCATCTACAAGCAATTCCAGCCCACTGACCTCATCCTTCTCCCAACCGTTCAACCGGCGGATCTGCTTAATGTCAGCCAAAACAAATAGCTTGTCATAATCCATAAAGCCGGTCTCGTAAATCCCGACGATATTGAATTTACGGGCACGGACATCTTCCTGGACAAAATAAGTCAGAATACTGTCGCCCAGCTTCAATCCCAGCAAGTCGGATAAATATCTGGAAATGATTACATCAGTCGAAGTCTTTTTGGGGTCTATCGTCAGCAACTCACCTTCTTTCAGGTTGTTCCGGAAAAAACTCCAGTCATAATCCGTATCGATCCCTTTCAATACGACACCCTGAAAATCACTATCCGTTTTCAAAATGCCCATTTTAGTGGCATATCCTTCTATATGCTTGATACCAGGAAACTCCTGGAGTGCCTGAAGCAAAGAATCGCTCACCGCAATCGGCGTCGTTTCATACGAACTGTTATTATCAAAATTGGTGATCTGAATGTGAGAACCAAAACCAATCACCTTATTACGAACCTCTTTCTTAAAACCAATCACAATAGCGACCGAAAGAATCATCACCGCCAACCCTAGCGCTACACCGACTATGGCAATACGAACAGCAGGAGGAGTAACCTGACGATTCCCCTCCTTACTGAAATGAATTCTTCGTGCTATAAATAGTTCTAAGTTCAATTCGATTCAGTTGATTAAATAACTCTTCCCGGATAAGCCTCCAACGCCTTTGCCAGGACCACCAGTGCTTTTGCCAAATCTTCCTTTTTCAGGACATAGGCAATACGCACTTCATTTTTCCCCAAACCGGGTGTTGTATAGAAACCGGAAGCCGGAGCCATCATAACCGTCTGTCCTTCATATTCGAACTCGTCCAGACACCAGGCACAAAACTTATCGGCATCATCGACCGGCAATTTGGCCACCGTATAGAAGGCCCCCATAGGGATCGGAGAATAACAACCCGGAATACGGTTCAGCCCGTCGATCAGGAATTTACGGCGTTCCACATATTCGTTGTAGACATCCAACATATAATCTTCAGGCGTATCCAGTGAAGCCTCAGCAATGATCTGTCCGACCAAAGGAGGACTCAGACGTGCCTGACACCATTTCATAACATTTTCCTTCACCATTTGGTTCTTCGTAATCAGCGCACCGATACGGATACCGCATTCGCTGTAACGTTTGGAAACCGAATCCACCAGTACCACATTATTCTCGATACCTTTCAAATGGAATGCCGAGATATAAGGAGCACCCGTATAACAGAATTCACGATATACCTCATCCGAGAACAGGAACAGATCATATTTCTTTACGATATCACGAATCTGATCCATTTCCTTCTGTGTGTACAGATAACCGGTCGGATTATTCGGGTTACAGATCAGGATCGCTTTGGTACGCGGAGTAATCAGTTCCTCAAACCGTTCCACCGAAGGAAGAGCAAAACCTTCATCGATAGTAGACGGAACTGTTTTGATCACAGCTCCACAGGAAATGGCAAACGCCATATAGTTTGCATACGCAGGTTCGGGAACAATAATTTCATCCCCCGGATCCAGACAAGCCATAAACGAAAAGAATACTGCTTCCGAGCCTCCGGTAGTGATGATTATATCTTCAACATCGACATTGATATTGAATTTCGCATAGTATTTAACCAATTTCTCACGGAAACTACGAATTCCCTCACTCGGAGAATATTCCAATACTTTACGGTCAATACGGCGCATAGCCTCCATCGCGACCTCGGGAGTAGGTAAATCCGGTTGACCGATATTCAGATGGTACACTTTGGTACCCTTTGCTTTAGCCTTATTGGCTAGCGGAACGAGTTTTCTAATGGGGGAAGCCGGCATATTGACACCCCGCTGTGAGATATTAGGCATTACTTTTTCTATATGTTAGTTTAAAGTTCGGCAAAGATAGGAAATAATTGAAAATTGAAAGTTGAAAATCGAAAATTAATATCGGTTTGCAGTTAATCCCTCCATTTAATTTTCAATTTTAAATTATTAATTATCAATTTATCAGATTCCCGGACGAGGCGAATCCTTGCTCGCATGCATAGTAGAAATAAAAGCATTCGGATCGATCTCCTTAATTTCATCTTTCAGACGCGGCATATCCTTACGTTCGGCAATGGTAAAGATGATCTCTTTTTCCTTTCCTTCATACATGCCCCGTCCGTGCAGGAAAGTACCCCGCATCCCCATCTTTCCGACAATCAGGTCTTTTATCTCCTGTGTCTTCTTCGATACGATAAAGACAGCACGATTCGGATTTTCCGTCTGGAACATTTCAACAACCTTACCATACACAAAAATAGCGAACCAGGAATACAATGGAACCGCCCAGTCCTGGAATACGATCAAGCCTAACATCACGATCGCAGAATCCAGTATTATAATCATATTACTTACTTTCAAATTGGAATTATTGGCAATAACACGGGCCAGCACATCTGTTCCCGCACTGGTACTTTGCGCCTTAAACACACAAGTCACCCCGATACCCAATATCGCCCCTCCATAGAAACAGGCGATAAACGTATCATTTTCCACCAGCGGTTCCGTTCCGCAAAAATAAGACAACGTATCCGTAAAGACGGAAATAAGCACAAACGTCACGATCGTTTTCGGTCCCGAAGAAAGACCGATTTTTTTCATTGCCAGCAACAACAATGGAACGTTAAAGCATAAGGCAGTAGCACCCATCGGCAAACCGTCCGGAAAAATGGAGAAAACACCTTTCGTCACATAATGCAAAACGATGGAAATACCATAAACGCCCCCCGGCACAATTTTATAGGGAGCCAGGAAAAGTACATAACTCAATGCCTGCAAAAAAGCCCCAACCACAATCAGAGAATAATCGACTGCATTACTCTTCAATGTAGCATTAGAAGGAAAACCAAGTTGTTTCATAATTTAGATTCAATCATTATTTGTTTTCAGTGCCACAAAGATAGATAAAAAAAGAAGAGACTACACAAACAAATTGCGTAATCTCTTCCACCTGTTTTCAACAATCGCGATCCGGGGAACAAATCCCCCCTCACCTTTTATATTAAAGGTTCAGTGCACGATTATTATTATTTGTCACATTCAACAATGTTACATATTTGCGATACTGATCGGGCGTCAGAACCTTTTTCATCAACTTCAGATTTCCATAAACAGCCTGATGCATCTTTTTTTGTTGCTGGCTTTCGCTGGCACGCAGACTTTCACGTTGTTTATCCAGGAAAAATTCATTTATATTTGCTACTTCACCCGTCTGAGACGGGGTTAATTGTAAATAATAACTCAGTTTCTCAAAGTTAATAGCAAACGGTTCTTTACTCACATTGTTCCGGTTCTCGCGTGCAAAACCTACCGTTGCACATAATAAAATGGCTGCTACAGCCATACCTAAACGTCTCATAATACCTAAACATTAAATTAATAAACCTAAACATGGAGGCCGCTGCCTCCGAATCTATCTCTCTTTTTGCCTTTGTGTATATAACAAGATGTTTTATAACATTGTTCACGAACAGGTTTATTACTTCATCCAGACGATCGGATATCCCAAAGCCCTTTTTATTGCCTCCATCTCGGCACTATGCCACATCTCATGCTTGAAACACCAAGACAAGGCTTCGTACTTTATATTGGCAACGGGATGCTTAAACGGGATTGGTTCAAGGGGTTCTTTCAGGATTTCATCGTTAAGAGTCAGTAGGTTTGTAAGGCAAATATCGTGCACAAAACCCAATTGTGCCTTTAATTCCGAAGGTGGGATAAAATTCCTTTCAACAGAACGGTGCAAAGTTCCCATGCCATTAAATATTTTATTATAACGGGCAATAGGTATCTGCCGCTTAACATCTTCATTTACCCCGGTTATCGTTGTAATGGCATGAAAATTCTGTGAAACCAGCAGATGCCCGATCTGCCAGGCAAAGTTTGAATCCGTACCTTCCGGAATTGTGTACCATAGCTCTTCGGGCATTTCTGAAATCAGACGGTTTACAAAATTCCGTGCTTCAATGATTTGCTCTCTCAAAAATTCAATTTTAATCATCATAATGTTACTTTTTAAGTTATACATTATAATTAGTGAGTAACAGTGTAGAGATTGTGACAACTCAGTCCAGAAATTTTTCCCAATAATTCTTCCGGGGCAAATCTTTTTCAAACTTCTGATACAGGTCGGCCAACCGTATCATTTTGGCGACTGTGGTATATTCTTTATCCAGGTCAATAAAAAAGACCTGTTTACAAATCCTGCATTTACAGGTTCCCGCAGGGTTATAAAGCGGACAGGTATCGGTCAGGAAATGGCTGATCTTATCAATGGAACGGGAGTATATCTTACGGACATTCTCTACCGACATTTCCATAATCGCTCCGATCTCTTTATGAGAAAGCCCTATATTCTCCTTAAAAATAAAAATCAGCCGGGCATCATTATTCAGGCAATGATTCAAAGCCGTCAAGCACCAGTCACATCTTTCCTTGACCCACTCCTTCCGTTCCTCATCAGAACCGGAATATTCGATTTCCTGCAAAGCCCTGAATTGTTCCAGCTTCACCAATGTCGCCACCTTTTCATTTTGAGCATACCGCGAAATAGTCCGCTTCGCAATCGTATAAATCCAGGTCGATAATTCAGAATCTGCATTGAATGAAGGCAGGCTCTTAAACACCTCATACCAGACTTCCTGAGCCGCCTCCTTTGCAATCTCCCTGTTCTGAATCATCCGGTGGGCAATGGTTGCGACCATTGTGCCATAGTGCTCAACTAAATCTTTACGATTTATCTCCATTGATGAAATGATTCGTTATTACTAAAGAGGCTTTTTATGGCCTCGGCACAAAAGTAAAAAGAAAATCGTCTGTAAAACATTCCTTGTTATTCATTTTAATCCGTCTAAACATTATCAGTCCGATTTTAAGAAATTGTTATGAATTTATTCCTAGGTTCCATTATAGAATATGAGCCAATGTGGCAATATACCAATGTGTCAATTTAGAAATAATTGAGTTATCCGCTAATTATAGGATGAACCAATTAGTGACGGTGCCTTCAGGCTGTAGGCCTGTAACAAACTAGCCCAGGGTTCTAACCCTGGGTTCCCTTGAATCCTTCTCTTTCTGAGGCACCCTGTAGGGGTGCGACAAGACGAAAAGGGTTGATATTTAGCTTGTCCCGACCTTACAGGGCGGAAAGGCAGGAACGGGTTTTCATAAACCCAGGGTTGGAACCCTGGGCTGGTTTGTTAAAGCCTTACAGGCTTATATTGACACCGTAAAGGCGGTTCGCGAACCGCCCCTACCAACGACGCAACATTCACATCTGATAAGAAACGAACTAAACAATAAATTCAAAACACTTTCTAATTATCATATGACAATTAAGCTGTTTTATCCTTCACCGTTCACCTTGCAAAAGCAACATACTATCAATTAACCAGTTATGCAAATAAAATCAGATGAACGATTCGGCTTAAAGGTGAATGCTTTCTCTCAATCGTTCACCTTTTCAAAGGCGTATCCGGTTGTAAACTAATCTTCCAAGAATTATATACTAAGGTCAAAGCTTATAGTCATAGCCTTTTCGACGTAGGTCGTTAAGCTTGATGATATACGTCGAAAAGCTTAACGACTCTTGATTAGCAATTACCGGACAGTATCTTTTGTATTAAAAAGAAATGACTTGTTAGCAAATATCCTGTAGGGCGATAATTAAAATACTACCAGCCAAATCGAATCAGGTGAAAGGTTGAAATAAACCGTTCACCTTTTTCACCAACCGTTCACCTCCATCAAAATGCAATAACAATCAATATATGAACCAATTACAAACATAGAGGTGAATGGTGAACGATTTATTGCCACAATTCATTGGATAGTCAAATTCCTAACTACCCAGAACTCACATTTCCCTGTACCAAGCAGTCCCATACCATCGACACCCTCCGCTATTCCCACAAATCCGGTATTAATATCCGAGCAATAAAACGAAACAGTCGCTTCGCCTTTTTCGTCCGTAATGACGGAAGGTTGCCACAGCAAGGTATTTCGGGCATCCGGTGTGGATAATGACATATCCACTTCGTCCGGCTGGTAAAACTCACGGGAGGCGTAGTAGCCTTTGGTACGGTAGAGATTATTCATTTTAAGAAGCTCCTCCTCTGTAAACTCAGGCCCCTAATAAATTTTATATTTTATATCCGTGACAATCCAGATACCATTTGGTCCCTTGGGTTCATATTTAATAAGCGTATATTGCTTTCCATTTACGGGAGCCAACCTTTTTCCTTTGTAATTATCGCCCGGGCTACCTGCCGGATGATGTGAATAACCATCATAATCATTCAAATAATCTTCTGCCGTAGCACATTCACAAACCCAAGGACCGCCTAAATCTTTATGAGCCAAACTATCCAACCGCCCCATCAATTTATCCCGGAACGGTTTGCGAGCTTTGCGGGTTACAACCACTTCATCAAGAAGTATCGTACTGTCATTGCTCACTATCGGCATATCGAGAACCTGCTCTTTTATCGTTTGCGACAAATCCATTATCGGATAACAGGATGGCTTATTTTTCCTGATACTGTCTATCTGCGGAAAATAGTCCATGAGTTCCAGTCTGGGTTTGAACTCCTTCGACAACATTGGTTTTACATACACATAACCGCCTCGAAGCTCTTTCATCACATCCGTGCCGATTGTAAAATATCCCACCGAATCCGCCCACACAAATGCTGAATTATCTTCCGCACCTGATACCTGAATCAGTTGTTCCGTACTTTGCGTCTCCTTACTTTTTTTCTTGCTTCCTATCGTCTGAATACCGGATATTTCATCAGACAAAAATATGTCACCTTGGCAAACCGGATTATGTACGCTCCGAACATACCGTCGCCAGCCTTGCGTCAATAGAAGAATATCCATTGCCTGTATCCGGTCTTTGTTTCCTTCATCAAAATAATATACAGGATTATGGATTTTACCCCGTATCTGAGAGGACAGGTAACAATGAGTAAGGATATTCATCGGGGCAGCCGGATTTAGATACGCCTTATCGAACACGCTGATACCCAGATTTGCCTGTACCGGTTTTCCATTACCATCCGTCACCTTTATATTCAGCGTAGCCTTTTCTATTAATGCATAATTATCCTTTTCCGGTTCAATGCTGATATTCAGTTTCTTTTCCGGGTGAACATACACCAGCCGTTCTGCCACAGGTTGCATTGTTTTGTCAAACAAAGTAAATTCAACTATTCCCTGATAAGCAAATTCCGTGAACGGAATCTTTATTTTCAGATTATCTTTCAATTTCCCTTTAGCTACACAACAAACCATTCCACGCATTTGCCCCAGCAGATAGATTTCTTGTTTAGGTAATCCGTCCGTCTGCGATATCACAAACTCCAACCCATCCTTATCCTGGCGGGATAATCTCAATGTCATTCCTTGCGGGTAAATTTCCGGCAAGGAATAAATCTTCCCGTCTTTCAGTTCAATATGGTATTTCTTTCCGGCGGAAGGCGTAAAAAAGAAAAATCCCATTCCGTCATGAAAACTCTTGAACGTTGTTGCAGGGTTGTCATCCTCATACAATGTACCTTCCACATCTACCGGATAGCCTTTGCCATCTGTAGCCTTGAAAGCCAACCGGGAAGATAAACCTGAAATCAGATTACCGCCTTCGGGAAAAAGGTCGAAACGCAAATTACTTTCCTCTCCCTTGTCTGTTCGTTGGTTATTCTGTGCGATGTTCTTTACTACTCTTATTTTATGGGCCGATAGTATCCCGGTTGTATCGTTACGGAACGAATACCGGGTATAGCCTTCTAATGAATAATCCCCCTCCGGTAATTTTTCATCCACATACACATGGCCGTCCGCTATTCCGTTCCCGATAGGATATTTCTCACGCCATACCACGCTATCCTTGCTATCTACCATTTGAAGATAAAGCGTCTTACTCCGGTCTGAAAGTCCGAAAGACTGTGCGTCCAACTGGTAGGCTTTGAACCACATATCTTCTCCTGTTTCATAAATTCCTTTACTTGTTTGCAGATACACACACTCAGAAGGATGCCTCGACAACTGTCTGCTCACCGAGGCAAACAAGCTGTCTATATTGTTTTGAGCAATCGCAACCGAATGACCAAAAACAATCATTATCAGCAACAACAAACGCTTTACCATATTTATTCACTCCATTTTGTTGGTTTCCCAAACCGTTTTTACTTATCGAGTTTCCATCGATACATTTTTGCTTTAAGCAATCAGTATCGCTTTTACAAATCCTGCAAACGAAACAACCCGAATGTCAAATAATCATCATCTTCCGGTTCTGTTCCGATATGCTCGATATTAGTTCTTCATATCATTCTTTCCATTTAAAATCCAAACAAAGTTGGATAATTCATTATTAATTAACTTTTATAATTTATCTTTGTATCAGGATGTTAAGAGGAAGTAGGCTCTGCTGAGGAGCAACCTACCAGCAATAA
>NZ_JAMOKT010000017.1:0-111196 GCF_023656795.1 Parabacteroides caeci | reverse complement strand
GCTATATCGTTATTAGTTAATAATGAATTTGATACAATACAAAGTTAACTAAAATGGTATAGCTTTTGTAGTGCTATCTCGTGCTATCCGTCTTTTCCGATTTTAAACATAGGAACTATTTTTAGAATGAAACAAAATATGAACAAATCTCCATATTCTAATGAAGCCTCTGGCATAAATTGACTTGGATCAATTCAAAATAAGGGGGAATTCTCGTTTTAAACGAGCCAAATTTCGTTTTAAACGGGGTTAAGGTTCGTTTTAAACGAGATTTTACCCGTTTTAAATGAACTTGAAGTCCGTTTTAAACGAGATTTGGCCCAGTCAATGATTTGAGTTATGATTCAAGTCCTACTTTCATAGATAAATCTTTATTTCTTTTCGTTCAATAGCTTTTCCAATAAGGCTACCTTTTCTTTTTCATTTGCCATCATACGTTCGTATAGGGATGCATTCTCTTTAGATAGTTCGATAATCTTTTCAACAGGGTGAATAATTTTTTGATCGTTAAACTCTCCTGCATAACCGATTCCACTGTTAATACTTCCATTCTCAAAATTATTATTCTCAATAACCACAGAAATCGGCGTCTCTTCCATATTTTCAATAACTTCGGGTGCCACTTTCAGGATAGACGCAATTTTTTCCATATAATCTTTTCCTATTACTTTTTGTTGTTCCAACTGGGAGACGAACTGCTGGCTAACACCCAATTCATTAGCTAACGTTATCTGTTTCATACCTTCATATCGGCGTATCTTACCGACATTAGCACCCTGATGAACTCTACTATCCTTTACATTTTCAGTTTCCATGTTATATATCTTAATTTAAGAATGAAACAAATATATAAACAAATCTCCATATTCTGATGAAGATACAAGGATATAACAGAACATCCGATATTTTTTCTCCTTGTATGAAATTGTAAAATACAAGCCAACAGCTGAATCTTTACAAGTAAAACAACTACAGCCTTTCAAAATTATATGCAGTCTTTTGCATAAAGAATTGTTATGAATAAAATATACACATTACTTTTAATGGCATTAGCCCTATCTTTGCTGGTGTTTTGGACCAGCAAAGAAAAAAGAGAGAAAGAGCCGTTTTGTATTATTTACCATGTTGCCGTACATACACTATCTGCACGCAAACTTATAATCACATATACAAACACCAATGGTCTTGTACAGGAAACCTTTACCGGTAAAAAATGGGAAAAGAAAGTTTGCTTATCCCCCGATGAGATCGCTTCGTTACGGATAGACGAAATCACCGATCCCGGAAAAGAATATCAGTCTTGTTTACCAGAACAAGAAGAATTACAGGACCCAATGGCCCGCGACTTTGCCATAAAACCCCTTTCTATATGGATCGAACATGAAAAGAAAACAGTACTCAATGCTGGATACAACCATTTGCAAATATCATTGCTGACTTCTGAAATAGATCGGTGATTGACAATAGAAACAAAATATGTTCGTTTTAATTCCATTTTGTATAAATGTTTTCGCACACACATAGTAGGAAATTAAATATAAACTACTACTTTTGCACTGGAATATAAAAGTTTATGCCATGGATAAAAAAGTAATCACCTTTGGAGAGATAATGCTCAGACTGGCCACACCAGATTATCTCCGTTTCAATCAGACAAATCAATTGAATGCTACCTTCGGAGGTGGCGAAGCTAACGTTGCCGTATCGCTGGCAAATTATGGGATCGACACAGAGTTCGTAACCCGTTTGCCGAAAAATGATATTGCTCGTGCCTGTGTTATGGATTTACGTAAATATGGTGTCGGAACCTCCCACATCGTTTACGGAGGCGACCGCCTGGGTATCTACTTCCTGGAAACAGGAGCCGTAGCCCGTGCCAGCAAAGTTGTTTACGACCGTGCCCATTCTTCTATTGCTGAAATAGAAGCAGGAATGATCAACTGGGAAGAAGTGCTGAAAGATGCCTCCTGGTTCCACTGGACCGGTATCACTCCGGCTATCTCACAAGGTGCTGCCGACGCTTGTCTGGAAGCTATCCAGGCTGCCAATAAACTGGGTGTACCTGTATCCTGCGACCTGAATTATCGTAAAAACCTCTGGAAATACGGCAAAAAGGCTTCTGAAGTAATGCCTGAACTGGTTGCCGGTTGCGATGTGATTCTGGGAAATGAAGAAGATGCAGAGAAAGTATTCGGTATCAAACCGGAGGGCTTCGACGTTGCACAGACTGAAGGCCAGGTAAATGCAGCTGAATTCGAATCGGTTTGCACACAATTGATGGAAAAATTCCCACGTGCAAAGAAAGTGATCATCACTTTGCGTGGTTCTATCAATGCCAATCATAATACATGGGGCGGCGTTCTGTATGCTGACGGTAAATTATATCAGTCACGCCGTTACGATATTACTCATATCGTCGACCGCGTTGGTGGCGGCGACTCTTTCATGGGGGGCCTGATCTACGGTTTGCTGACTTATACTACAGACGACCAGAAAGCACTCGACTTCGCTGTCGCTGCTTCCTGCCTGAAGCACACCATCTACGGTGACTTCAACCAGGTAACTGTCGACGAAGTGGAAAAACTGATGGAAGGCGACGGATCGGGAAGAGTGTCGAGGTAATTGAAAATTGAGAATTGAAAATTAAAGAGAAAGATGGCTAGATTTAGTAAAATGCAGGTATTGGATGCGATGATCAGCACCGGAATGGTACCTGTTTATTATAATAAAGATATAGAAACGGCTAAACAAGTATTAAAGGCTTGTTATGATGGCGGAGTACGTGCATTTGAATTTACCAATCGCGGAGACTTCGCTCATGAAGTATTTGCCGAACTAGTAAAATATGCTGCGGTAGAATGTCCTGAAATGGTTTTAGGTATCGGTTCTATCGTCGATCCGGCTACGGCTGCCCTGTTCCTGCAACTGGGTGCCAACTTCGTTGTCGGCCCGTTGTTCAATCCGGAAATTGCGAAGGTATGTAACCGCCGCCTGGTTCCTTATACACCGGGATGCGGATCTGTTTCGGAAATAGGATTTGCACAGGAAGTGGGATGTGATTTGTGTAAAGTATTCCCGGCCGGGAATGTGGGTGGTCCTTCTTTTGTCAAGAATATCAAAGCACCGATGCCATGGTCTATGATTATGGCTACAGGAGCGGTCGAACCGACAGAAGAGAACTTATCGGCCTGGTTCAAGGCTGGCGTTACTTGTGTAGGAATGGGTTCCAACCTGTTCCCTAAAGAATCCATTGCAGCCAAAGACTGGAATGCCATCACTGCTCTTTGCAGCAACGCATTAAGTATCATCAAAAAATACCGTTGATATATGAAACCTTTTCTTGATTCAGATTTCCTGCTACAGACGGAGACAGCCAAAAAACTGTATCACGAACATGCAGCGAAGATGCCGATCATTGACTATCATTGTCACCTGATCCCGCAGCAGATAGCCGACAACTACCAGTTTGCCGACCTGACAGAGATTTGGTTGGGCGGAGACCATTACAAATGGCGTGCCATGCGTGCAAACGGTGTTCCCGAAGAATATATTACCGGTGACAAACCGGCATTCGAGAAATTCCAGAAATGGGCGGATACCTTGCAACATGCTATGCGCAACCCGCTTTACCACTGGACTCACCTGGAACTGAGCCGCATATTCGGTGTCGATAAGGTGTTGAATCCTTCAACTGCACGTGAAATATACGACGAATGTACAGCCAAACTGCAAACCCCGGAATTTCGTGCGCAGGCCATCATGGAACGCATGAATGTGGAAGTTGTTTGTACGACTGACGATCCGGTCGATTCACTGGAATACCATAAAGCGATCCGTAACACTTCGTTGAAGACGAAAGTTCTTCCTACCTGGCGTCCGGACAAGGCGATGGCTATCGAAAATGTAGTTGCTTACAATGAATACCTGACGAAGCTGGAAGCAGCTTCCGGCATGTCGATCCTTTCTTTTAAAGACTTGTTAGCGGCTTTACAGAAACGTCATGACTTCTTTGAATCTGTCGGTTGCCGCGTATCGGATCATGGTTTGAGTACATTCTACGCAACTCCTTATACCAATGCCGAGATAGAGGCTATCTTCATGAAAGCCCGAATGAATAAGGCATTGACCGGCGAAGAGATCGACAAGTTCCGCTCTGCCATGTTGTATGAACTGGCTGTTATGGATGCCCGCAGCAACTGGGCACAACAATTCCATATCGGTCCGACACGTAACAACAATGCCCGCATGTTCAAAAAGCTGGGTCCGGATACCGGATACGACGCTATCGGCGACCTGGAAGTGGCAGAACCGATGGTTCGTTTCCTCAGCCGCCTGGAAGAAGAAGGAGCATTAGCTAAAACAATATTCTACAACCTGAACCCGAAAGACAGTGCCGTAATGATGACTACGGCTTACAGCTTCAACGACGGTTCGCTACCGGGCAAGATGCAGTATGGCGCCGGCTGGTGGTTCCTGGATCAGATCCATGGCATGGAAGACCAGATGAACACGCTGTCCGATCTGGGCCTGCTGAGCCGTTTTGTCGGAATGCTGACCGATTCACGCAGTTTCCTGTCTTATCCGCGTCACGAATACTTCCGCCGTATCCTTTGCAATATGCTGGGTAAAGAAGTGGAAAACGGCGAATTGCCTGTTTCTGAAATTCCTTTCATCGGTAAGATGGTAGAGGATATCAGTTATAAGAATGCGAAAGAATATTTTGGATTTTAAGATCAATAATTTAAGAAATGACGGAAGCGAAGGTTCGTAGAAATGAATCTTCGCTTTTTTATGACATACATGATATATACCGTATATATTGTATATATCATATATATTCCATATCTTTACCAAAAATTCAAAGTGATGGATGCAGTAATACCAACAAATAAAAGAAAAGTAATCGATCTGAAAGACGATACCTTTAGATCATTATCCGTAATGGCAGCACAACAGGGTACTAATCTTAAAAGACTTATTGAAAGCCTTCTAGATCGTACTGCAGAAGAATATAATGATACGGCTATGTACCGAATGCTATCGGAACAAAGACCAGAGGGGAAAATCAAACTTAACCCACAGGAAAAGAAAGATTTTGAAAACTGGTTAGGATTGGATATCAAATGAATGTAGACTTCTCGAAAGACTTTGAAAAAAGTGTCCGGAAATTATCCGGAAAAATACTTTTGTCTGTAAAAGAAGTGATCCAGGAAGTCATCGATGCTAAAGATCTGGATGATATAACGCACTGCATAAGACTTACCGGCTATGATTATGTATATCGGATCAGGATCGGGGATTACCGAGCTTTCTTTGTGTTTCACGTTCAAATTATTGGCGATACGGTAATGTTTGAATATCTGGTATCCAGGGGAGAAGCATACAATAAGAAAATACAACAAAAGCTAAGAAGGAAAGATAAATAAAACAACCACTTATACGGGAAAGGATGTACCAACCGTCACTGATTGATACATCCTTAAATAAAATAATTAGTACTATGAAAAACGATCACTTGCCATAAATATACACTTCTGCAATGTTAGTAAAAGGTTCACGGTTACTATCCGGCAAGAGGATCTTCATGTAACGGCCCTGGTTTGTATCTATTGATACGGGAACAGGCAATTCCAAACTATCACCATCACCGAACACTCCGGTTACCAACTGAATCCAATCTGTAGCGTTGGCATCCGGACTATTTCCTATATAAATTTCAACACTTTTCGTATCGGTGGTACCAGGACGGCGATAAACTTCTATTTTCGACATTTCTTTCGATGATTCCATATCTATCACAGCCCAATGCGGCAGAGGTGTATTTCCATCCGTATAATTGGAATGCCACCAGGTATCCAGTTTGTCATCAATGATCGCATCTTTCCCACCACCGTCACTAGCAGTTTCGTCGGAAACGGTTACCGTCCATCCGCTACGATCGAACTTGTATTCGGCAGGGAAAGCCTCATCATACTTACTCCATGCCGTATAAAAAGTATCGATTGACTCTTCTTCCGGAATAAATAAAGAACGGAACTCAAACTCTTCACCCGCCTTGGCATCCGGACAGAATGTCGTATATTCTGCCGACGACATCCGGATAATACTTTCCGTACCATCATTTTTTACGTATCTGACTTCATTGGCTAATAAGCCTTCTGCAGCCGAATACCATTCCACCGAACCGCCTTTGTCCGTAAGTGAAATATCCTTTATACGACGGTCCATTAGGGAAACCTGATAATTCTCACCATAGGAAGTTCCAAAATCTGTTACAGACAAAGAACGATGGTCGAAATTATCCACCAGTTGTACAGTGAATGTATATGACTTCTCTTCCATGTTATCCAATACGACCTCGATGCTGTCATAGCTTGAATTAAAGGATACCGGAATAAGCAATGAATCCAATCCGTCGTTCCAATACAGATTTACCGATTTCACATTTGGAGAATTATATGTCCTGCAAAAAAACAGAATACGCTCTTTTCCCGCAATGAACGCAATTGAATCCGGTTTAGGAGCATAAATGATCTCTCCGCCTTCAATATACTCTTTATGCACATCCATAAAATCTTCACAGGAAGTAATCAGGAGAGTGCATGCTATAAATACTAATAAACTATATATTCTTTTCATGGTTTATATATTCTTTTTTAATTTATACTATTCAACCACTTCCCCATACAGATCCACCTCTGCCGGATGAGTAAAGGCAGAACCACCCCAGGTACTCAATATCTTAAGACGGATATAGCGTATCGGTTCCTGTGACAATTCAAAAGCAAATTCATGTCCTTCTTCAGCAGCCGTAATATCTTCATCCGTCACTGTTCCGCTCGGAGATCCGGAAGGTTTGACAACCAGACAATCCATCACTTTTTCCCATTCACTCCAGTCACCGCTCTGCGAAGGTGTTCCCGTCCTTTTGAACACATACACCTCGAAATCCAACGGATTTCCCCAGTTATAATACGAATCGGAATATTTACGCTGGAACATCACAACACGGCTGGGTTTCGCAACACATCCCAGATCGATGGTAAATGCGGCAGGCATGGAATTGGATGCCGAATGGCCGAAAGTATCATGGTCGTCGTCGATCAGATAGCTGTCCATCCCCTCCCAATTGGTAAAGCTGGCATCAGAACCCAATTTCATAACGACCATTTTCTTTTTATTCAGTTTTTCTTCGAAAAGCGGTGTTATCTGACCTTCCGAAGGGAAAATAGTATCGGAAGCGTTGTCAAAGTTATCCCGCATGATCATCCCGAAATAACGAGGCTCGGCTTTATAGCCGCGCAAACTATAACGGTTCGAATCAGCTTCCGAAGTCATAATACGCATAGTCTGCATTTGCCCCAGCGAATCCTGTGCAAGAAACTCCATCGTCAAGGGAGCTTTGTCTTCATTCCGCCAGTTATATTGGGCACCGCCAAAATCCTGTACGATCGATATTGTCTTGATGGCTTTACTCAAAGAAGACTCCAACGGAGTAAAAGTCACTTCCACAGGATCCGACAATTCCTGAGCACGATTGATCACATAAATATTCGCTTTATTCGGGATGGTATCGTTATATCCTTCTATTTTGATCTTATTCTCATAAAAAGAAGCGACTCTTTCCGTCTCTTTTCCATTCGTAAGCGTATAAACGGCTTTCACTGCCAGGATATCTTCCGAATTGGGAATGCGGTAGGAAACGACGGCACCACCGGCTATCGGTTCCACATTTACATCGGTCACCACTCCGGGTTTTCCCAGACTTCCGGTTATAGGTTCCAGTGTCTTTTCCGAACAAGAGCAAAGCAATAGAACCGAAGTCAGTATACTGAAATAATATTTCGTTTTCATAATTCTGTATTACATTATTAATTACCACCCCGGATTCTGTACCAATTGCGGATTATTCACAATATCAGATTCTGGTATCGGGGCAAAATAGTTTTTATAAGTAAATGACTGCGTATAGACCGTAGTCAAAGTATAATAATCCACGACCTCTTTGGCATTGACATTCCAACCCTGTATCAGACGGTTCTGCTCTTTCTGGGCTGTTTTCCAGCGGCGGCTGTCCCAATAATAAACACCTTCACAAGCCAGTTCGATTTTACGCTCACGCTGAATGATCTCACGCATGCCGACTTTCGTAGACGGTTTATTAGCCTGATTCGAATATTTCTGCCAGCTTTCCACCACTCCTTTCAAACCGGCACGTTCACGTACCATGTCCACATACTTATAAACTTCCGCATCGGGAGCATCTTTCGATTCATTCAAAGCTTCGGCGCATAGTAAGAGAAGGTCGGCAAAACGCATATCCGGAAAAGCATAGTTTTCCCAGCTGATATCATTGGCATTACGGAAACTGGAATTGATCGAAACCAACTTTTTGGGCCAATAACCTGTCGCATTATAATTACCCGGATTGGCTACCGAAGAAAATTCACCGAACCGATTTTTAGGATATAGACACTCCGCATCGTCATCCGGTACGTTCTTATATGAGTTCCCATACCATTTACCACGGTCAAAACCTAATGTCGAATAAAAACGAGGCTCACGGTCAAAATTCATAGCGGCAGTCTGCTCACCTTTCTGAATATAATATTTATGATCCTCGTCTCCGGTCCGCACATTGAAACGATTCGAATAATCATATTCTTTGTCTTCCTCAATAGGAACACCATTTTTAGAATAAAACTGTTCGACCGTCGCCATCGACACACTCATACGTGTTCCATAGTTTAAAGAGGTTGCCTGCTCCAGATAACAGATGCATTCTCCCTGCAAACCACTATTTACCGGATAAGAAGAATTTCCCCATACCAACTCACAATTCCAGCGGTCACTTACAGAACCACGCAATGTCTGTACCAATTGAGTTTCATCCGAAAGAGTTTTAGTAGCAATATAATCGGAAATCTGGTACAGACGGATACCAGCACTCTCACAAATATCGACAGCCTCTTTACAAGCCTCCGCAGCCTTTTGCCAACGTGTTTCATCATACGTCTGATTAAAGAACGGTTCCCCGTTATAATTACGGAAACTGTTATAATCCGTATTCCCGTTAAACAACGGGCTGGCCCAATAGACTAAAACTTTTGCTTTCAACATATAAGCTGCCGGACGGGCAAAACGGCCTAATTCACTAGTCTGGTTTTCAATCACCAAAGGAAGCGGATCGCCTTCTATTACTTCATCCAATAATTCCAGGATATAGGCAAAGCAATCATCAACTTTTTCACGATATACCCTGACACCTTGTGTTGATTCGTTCACCGGTATATTTTCACGCAAAGGACAGATAGGGCCGTAATAGGTCAGCAAGTAAAAGTGCATATAGGCTTTAATCAGTTTAACTTCTGCAATCATACGCTTAATTTCGTACTGGTTCAGATCTTTTACACCAACAATTCCTTCCATAAAAGTATTACACTCACGAATACCTGCATACAAAGAACGGATCATGCTACCTGTACCACCCCAATAATTGATCAAAGCACTGGTAGGGCTATCGGTTCCCAGCCCGAATTTCATACCACCGGAAGTACTCCCTTCTTTATTAAAGATCATCTCTAACGATCCGAATATTCCCGGATTCTCGTTCCATCCGGCCGACTTTGGCATTCCCCAATAACAGGTAGCCAGATATTGTTCAGCTGTATACCGGTCTGAAAAGGCATTATCCAATGTCGGAACATTGTCCGGAACAACATCCAGATAGTTACAGGAGGCTATTGAAAAAGCCGTACATATATATATTAAATATTGATATATCGATTTCATATTTTCCGTTTTATTAAATTAGAATCCTAAATTAAGTCCCACATTGATCACACGTTGAACAGGATAACCTAATCCGTTACCTGCCATTTCAGGATCCCATAGTTTAAATTTGCTCCAACAAAGCAAATTAGTTCCACTCACATAAAAACGTAAGTTCTGAACCTTGAACTTCTTCACCAAATTTTTGGGTACAGTATAACCTATTTCCACAGATTTCAATCGAAGAAAAGTAGCATCCTGCATAAACCAGGTACTTGTCTGATTGTTATTTTCAACTGACTGATTTGCCAAACGAGGCCAGAAAGCATAAGGATTCCTGTTATTTTCCGACCAATAGCTATTAGCTATCACATCCAGCACTGCATTTTGTCCCAGCAAACCATCTTCACCATTCTCTCCGGCATCTCCATCTAAAAACGGAGTGATCTTTTTAAGATCCAGCCAGAAAGACTGGCGTCCCGACCCCTGGAAAAAGAAAGAGGCATCGAGTCCTTTGTAACCTACCGACAGACCGAAACCATAATTAATCTCCGGGGTTGTCGGATAACCGATAGGAACTTTATCCAATTCCGAAATTTTACCGTCACCGTTTACATCACGATATTTAATATCACCCGCCATATATTCACCGAATTGGGTAGGAGAATTTTTTACTTCTTCTTCATCAACAAACAAACGTTCTGCTATATATCCCCATGTCTGTCCCAACGATTTGCCAACTTTCGACAACCAAGGAGTTTCACTGTAATCCGGTTCTTCCCATTCCACAGCCTCGCTCGTTGCATACGTAAACGTTCCGCGTCCTGTGATCCATAAATCTTTATTGAAACTCTTCTCATAATTCAGTTCCATATCCACACCTTTACCTTTCGCCTTTCCTAAATTAGCCTTTACATCAGGAATGATCCCCATTGTATTCGGGATTATACGGTTCAGCAAAATATTTTCCCGCCGTTCCGTGAAATATTCAACATTGGCTGAAAGCCCAAATACCGTACGCATTTCTGCTCCCACATTCAATTTATAGGATTTTTCCCATCCAATCTCATCATTGGCATAACGGTCTACAATAATCCCCCCCGGATTGTAATTCAATTGAGTACCCCAATTCACATTCCGGCCACTGCTATTCAATGTTACTTGCGACAGATAATAGAACCGGTCATTACCATCTCCAATCTGATCCTGGCCTGTCAAACCGTAAGAGGCCTTAAACTTAAACTGGTCAAACACTGTCGTCAGAGGTTCGAAAAAGCTTTCTTTTGAGAGCATCCAGCCACCGGCTACAGAAGGAAAGAATCCCCAGCGATTATTTTTGGAAAAACGTTCCGAACCATTATATCCAAAAACGAACTCACCGAAATAACGCCCATCATAATTATAGGCTGCACGTCCGGCTAACCCCATATTACGCCCGGGTAAAGACAATTGAAGATTATCGGCTATACCCGTCTTTTTACTTTGCATTGTATAAACTAACAAAGCATTTACCCCATGTTTGTCAAAATTACGGGTGTATTCTGCTGCTCCTTCCAGATAAAAATTCGTATTTACATATCTATTTCCCGGATTATAATTAATCCATTCCGTACCGGTAGCCGGATTCAAACGATTCAGTTTATAAGTATTATTCTGAAGATTATAAGATGATATATTATAAAAGAAAGGAGAATAAGCACGGTCTACCGAATATTCAGAATAACGGTCTATATTGATCTTTGCACGGATAGCAAGTCCTTCGGTCAACATATCCAACTTCTGCTTACCTTCGAATTGAACCAGCATCGTATTCTTACTATAATCATTATACCCCTTCAATGCCTGTGCATACGGGTTTACATAATTACCGGCACCATAGTTACCGAATAAGATATGCTTGGAATATGCGTACTGTTCATCCGGTTCATAATAAGGTTTGAATAATACGGGATTGGCCATCATCACTTCCTTGTACATAAAAGAACCGCCGCCGATAGGTCCTGTATATTCATCAAACGTTCCGCTCATACGCAATACCAACTCCGTTGTTTTTGTCAGGTTGATATTGATATTCGAACGGATCGAATATTTCATCAGGCTGATATTAGAATTAAAATTATTTCTTTTATCGACTTTCATGTTACCATTGTCTTTCGAGACATTGGCAGCCACATAATAACGGGCAACCGTTCCACCACCGCTAAGGCTCAGATTGGCACGCTGGTTGGAGATCACATCGTTGAACATGGTATCATACCAGTCCGTTGTCGGGAAAATATTCGGATATAATCCACGTTCGGTCATCGTTATTTTTTCTTCCGAATACAAAGCCAATCCCAGTGGGGCACGGGTTTTAATCGCTTCATTCTGCATCCGCATATAAGTAACAGGATCGGTCTGACTGATTTTTTTGGTCGGAGATGAGAAAGAGTTTTCCACACGGGCGTTAATGGTTACTTTTCCTTCTCTACCTTCTTTCGTTGTAACAGAGATTACGCCATTCGCTCCGCGTGCACCGTATAATGCCGTAGCCGTAGCATCTTTCATGATCGAAAAACTGGCAATATCATCTGTATTCAAACGTGCCAGGTCATCCGTACTCAATTCAATACCGTCGATCAGGATAAGCGGATCTTTCTTTGCCTCAGCACCAAAAGTCGTAATACCACGGATAAAGAAACTGGCGTTATCCTGTCCCGGCTCACCACTTGTTTGATAAGAGATCAATCCGGCAACACGACCGGCAAAAGCCGTTGTCAGGTTACTGCTCGGAATTTTTAACTCCGTCGGTTTCACAGTCGTAATGGCGGATACCACACTTTCTTTTTTCTGTTTGGCGAAAGCGACTACGGTTACTTCTTCCAACTCATCCGTTTTTGCTTCCATTACAATATTCAGGAATTTCTGTCCGGTATACTTTATTTCCTTAGTTTCCATACCGATATACGAAACAACCAGGGTACTGTTAAGAGGACAATCATCAAACTCAAAGTTACCATCCATATCGGCAATAACCCCTTTCGTACTACCTTTTATCTGCACCGTAGCACCAGGTAAAGGATCTCCTCCCGTATCCGAGATTTTACCTTTGAATTTCGACGATTGTTGAACTTTGGCTACCACGGGAAATACTTCAGCCCGAAGGTTTCGACAGGGTAGTCCCACAACTGTTAATAAAAATGCCAAAAATATCCATCCATATGAATATTTTCCAGGCTTCGTGCTTTGAATCTTCTGAGGCTGACAGCATTGACCGCTACACCTCTTTCGCAATCTAATCATTACACTTGCTAATTTAAGGTTAATAAACAAAAAACAGGTCTAAGAATTATTTAATATGAACAGTCATTTTATCATCATAGTTCTTGGAGAACTATGGCTACAATATAACCTGCTAAATATTAAGCACATAAGCATATTGATTGAAATATAAGACAGACAGAGAGATGATAGATGAAATCTGAGAAGGCTCTAATTGGTTAAATATAGTTATATTATCGCATATAGTTTTGTTTTAATTTCTATTTTTATATAATTTTGTTTTCACAATGTGATATAGTCTTTAAATGAAATAGTTCTCCAAGAACTAATATCCGGAAAAATATTCTTTACCTTACCAATATCCTCTCCAATAGTAACTAGATAAGAACAAAAGAAGATCATTTCTATCCGATATTTACAATAAATCTATTCAGCATTCACCGAGAGACCATCTACTGTCTACCAAAAGTACGAAATCATCCGACAAATATGCTCTAACGGGTATGTAAAACAATTTCTGAATCTTTCCGTACGAAATCGAACACGCCATAACGAACATAAAAAATAGATTTGCAGCAGATAAAAACGTAAATTAATAAACAACAAACATTATGAACAGAATACAATTTCAACAAAGATTACTCGGATTACAAGATCACATGATGAATTTCGCTATCAAGCTAACAGCAAACAGGGATGACGCTCTGGATCTGTTGCAAGATACTACGCTGAAAGTGTTGGACAATCAGGAAAAATTCGTAGACAATGTCAATTTTACAGGTTGGGTTATGACCGTAATGCGCAATCTTTTCATTAATAACTATCATAAGATTGTGCGTGAACAGACTGTAGTAGATCAAAATACTGATTTGTACAACTTAAACATAACCAATGACTCCATCTCTGGTTCTCCAGACAAAGTCTATCAAATTCAGGAGATCACAAAAGCTGTTGCAGAATTGAACGATGAAGTAAAAATCCCATTTTCCTTATTTTTAAATGGCTATAAATATCATGAAATTGCAGAACAACTAAATCTCCCTTTGGGGACAGTAAAAAGCCGTATTTTTTTCGCACGCAAAGAATTACAGCAAAAGCTGAAAGACTACCAATATGCATAAGAAAAACTGTTTTGTCATGGCAGACTCGAGCCATGACAAAACAGGGGTATCTGTGCAGATCACCTCTTACGTGCCGCCTCTTTCGCTTTTTGCGCTTCGCGACGGGCCTTTTCTTTTGCTTTCAGTGTTTCTTTATACTGTTTTTCCTTCTGCTTACGCTCTTTTTCCTTTTGTTTGAGCCTTTCCTTGTATTCGCGCTCTTTTTGTTTGCGAAGTTCTTCACGAGCTTTCTGCTTCGCTTTACGGTCGGCTTCGGCCTGTTTCAACTTGTTCTTACGATCCTGTTCAAGTTGCTTTTCACGGTCGGCTTTCGCTTTCAGAAGGGCTTTCTCTTCTTCTTCCTGTTTCTTCAACAGGTCAGCACGTTCCTTGGCTTTCTGCTCCTGCAATTCTTTCTCGGCTTTCTGTTGTGCTTCGAATGCTTTGCGGTCAGCTTCCTTACGGGCTTCTTCGGCTGCGGCTTCGCGTTTGCGGATTGCTTCTATTTCTTTTAATGTAAGCTCTTTCCGTTCTTCCGGTGCCTGCACGGCAGGGACAGTATCCTGAGGAGAAACAACCGCAACAGTATCGGAAACAGCCGGCTGTACGGAAACCGTATCAACAGGAGCTTCAATTGCCGGAACATTGGCAACAGTATCCGGGACAGATATCTCCGGAATGACAGTATCTTTCGGAGCAACCTGTTCTACTGGTTTTTCAGCTTCTTCTTTCTTTTCTTCCTCGGCTTCTTTTCTACGTACCGACTTGATTTCTTTTGCCGGGGATTCATCTTCCGGTTGAACTGTTTCGTCTGGTTGATCTTCGCCCGGAAGTTCTGATTCAGCTTCAGCTTCGGCTTCTTTCACTTTTTCTTCTTCCACCAACATACGATTATTCCAACGTGTTGCCAATTCCGGGGCTTTACCGCCAAAGTTTTCTTCAAAGAAGTTGATATATTCTTCCAGCGTCTTACCTCGCATCAATGTCTCGTAATTGTCCTCGGAGATCGGAAGGATAGCAACATTTTTATCCAGAGCCTGGGCGTAACCGTCTTTACCATAAATCATTTTATAGTATTGCAGGATTTCTTCTATACCTGTAAATCCGCTGATGTTCAGCATTGACATCGGGCCTGCTTCTTCAAAAGCCAAATCAAACTCCTTCACCATAAAGTTGGCAAAGTTGTAAGCTGCCACGGCAAACAGCAACTGGTTTTTATCCACACTTCCGGTCGGATACATCAAGATCATACGGTAAGGAGTATTCGGTTCAGCTGTAAATGTACGTGCAGAGTCGGCTGCGGACAAAGAACCGTCTTCACCCAGACCAAAACGCAGGTTCCAGGTCATACCGGTCACGCTGCCTTGCATCAAGGTACGGCCGCGAAGGATACCTTTCAGCATCTCACCTGCCAGTTCCGTCACATCGGCTGTCGGATATTTCTCTACCAACGCTTTCAGGGCCGTTTTGAAACCTTCGGCATCACCGGCTTGTACATAAGTCAACGCATCCAGGAACATAAATTTCGGCATCAGGGTTGCCAACGGATATTTAACACTGACATCGCGGAAATTCCGACGCACGGTAACAGTATCGCTTGCCAGATAACTATTATAGGTCTGTTGATAGATCGAATCCTGTACGGAATCCATCATACGTATATTATATTCATAATTCGGATCAGAGATGGCAATCGTATAATCCTCATTCGGGAAGGCATTGATCATCTTCGTCTTGTACTCGGCAGCCAAAGAGGTATTACCCGTACGGAGCGCCATCAGATAGACCTGGTAATAACTCTCCAAGCGGTGCGAATTATCCGGAAAACGACGTTCCAGTTCTTCAAAAGCCTCGATCGACAAAGGCAAATCCTCCAGTTTATCTTTATAGATCATCGCCATATTATACAATCCGTCCTCAATAATTATATTCGAGGCATCCACATCTTCCTGCGTGAAAGGTAACTGCTGCAAATAATATTCGCGTGATTTCGGGTCATCGGCAGCAACCTCCGGCAAACCAGCCTCCAGCGAGTCGGTCGGCAAAGGCTGACCGTCCGGTCCGATGGCTCCGGCTGCTGTCTCCGCCATTTCACCCTCTTCCTGAGCATCTTCGTTGAAGGTCGACATTTCTTTTTTACGGCGACGCCAGTTATCTTCCAGTGTACGACGTCCCCACTTACGCTGGAACTGTGCCTTACCCTGCGATACGGTCGAAGGATTATAGAAGTAAAATGAAGTACCGCCCGATGCAGTCGGGAGAACGATACCGCCGGTTTCTGTCCCAGGACGGTTAATACCCGTTCCTTTAGCAGCCTGGTCAGCCAGATAAGCCTCTTTCTCAGCCAAAGCCTTGGCCTCTTCTTCTTCTTTCTTTACCTGTTCTATAATTTTGTCGATGGCAGCCAAACGTTCCGTCTCCGGCATTTTTGCCAGGGTCTGCAAGCTATCCTGCAAATGGACGGCTTCCACATGTACGACCAGTTCGTCCAGAACTGCCGAAAGTTTCGACACACGCTTAAAGTCTTTGTATTCTTTTTGGATGCCGGACAATGCGCCACTAAAACAGGGCTGAGCCTTTACATAATCACGCATGGTAAAATAGATATCGCCCAGTTTGATCTGGCAGATAGCTTTCTCCAGTCCGTTCTGTGTGCTCTTTTCGATACCCAATTCATAATTCTTTATGGCATTTGCCGTATCCTCCCGGTTCAGATAAACATTTCCGAGGGCATAATAAACCTGATCCAGGTAATCCTTATTCTTATCGCTCTTCGCCATGCGTTGAAGCATCTTGACTACCTTTTGATAGTTAGCGCCTGAGAACACTTCCGTCTGACGGATACGGGCCGCAAATTCAAGTTCATAGGGAGGACTGGCTTTGGCTACTTCGTTGAACATTTTATAGGCGAGCCCGTCCTGATCCTGCGCGGCATAGATCTGTCCCAACAGGTATTTCATACGGGTACGCTGAAGTTTGCTTTTCTCCGATTTGATTGCCGTCTTAAAATAAGGGATAGCTTCTTCATACTGTTTGCTCTTGACCAGATAATCGGCATAAACGGCGGCATACTGGTTCAGGTTCTTGCGGGGTATTCCATTGGTATTCAGTTTACCCAAAATATCTTCGGACTCATAGAACCAATCCATTTCCGAATAACAACGGGCCTGCCACAAACGGGCTTCGGCCACTACTTCCTCGTCATGGGAATAATGGCGGGCAATATAAGAAAAAGTGGCAGAAGCCTGCAGGAAATCAGCATTATAGAACTGTCCCTGCCCGATCAACAACCAGCATTTCTTCAGGAAAGGGTTATATTCTTCCTGTTCCTGCAAAGCACGTTGTTTGGGATCGTTACGCCAACCCGGTTTCTTTGCCGGCTTGGCTTTGATGGAATGAAGTTTTATAGCTTTATTGCCTTTCTCGATGGCGCGGTCGAAGGGGCCGCCGGTTTCCTTTTTATCTTTCGGCTGTGCACTGATCGGATACATGTGGATCATTTCGGAATAACTTTCTTTGTAGCCAGTCTCCATAGATTTCAGGGCTTCATCAAAAGAAGTCTTTCCGTTATAATAGATATTGTATCTCGATGTAAAGGAATGGTAGAACCGGCTTGCTTTGGTGTTTTTCTTCGTACTGCACGACCAAAGCAAGAGAACCACGAATATCGAAATTATATAGTAAAAACCTTTCTTCACGTATTATGTGCACTCTTTATCATATAATAAACTGAGAAGAACCTGTTTTATTGCCTCTTCGTAAAGAATAATACTCCTTTCAGGACCAAAAAGACCAGCACCAGCACCAGGATGATAAAAGCTCCCGACGGTACATTCAGGAAATAAGACAGAACCAGCCCCACCACACAACTCAGAAAGCCAAGGACAATACTCCCCCAAATGATCTTCTTAAAGTCGGAAGTAAACAGATTCACTGTAATTTGCGGCAAAGTCAACAAACTCATCAGCAACATAATACCGACCAGCCGGATGGAAAGGACGATAGTCAGGGCAATAAAGAACATCATCATATATTCGATCCACTTTACATGGATATGCTGCGTCTTGGCAAAGTCGCTATCAAAAGCGACATAGACTATCTCCCGCAGATAGAGGGAAAAGACTGCGATCAATACCACCGCTAAAGCTGCTATCCAGATAATATCAGACAGGGAGATCGTCAGGATATTACCGAACAAATTGGCAGACAGATTGGGAGAATAGCCGGGAGTAAGAAATATGAAAATCACTCCGAGCGCCATTCCAAGTGCCCAAACACCGGCAATTGCCGAATCTTCACGCACATCCTGTGTCTTGCTCGCCCATTCCACCCCGAAAGCGGAAAGTACGGAAAAGACCATTGCCATCAAGATCGGGTTTGTACCCAGATAAAAGCCAAGCCCCAAACCACCGAAAGAGGCATGAGTTATACCGCCACTGATAAACACCAGTCGACGTGCGACAACGTATGTCCCGACAATACCACAGGTGATGGCTGTTAGCAAGCTGCCCAGCAAAGCATGTTGAAAAAAAGTATATTGTAATAGATCCATATTCATTCCATATGATGGTTCGTCTTATTTGTGCAATCTTATCTTTATGCCGAACACTTGTAGACGTTCTCTACCGTTTAATGTATTCTTCTCTCGCCGACAATAAGGAATGCTTCATCCTTCAGTGCATCCGGTAGGTTCACGCCACGAAGTTGCAGGCTACGGAGCCATCCGGCCACCTCTTCCGATTGCAGGGTATAAAGTACCTCGCGGAACTCATCGACGGTATCCTCTTCATACTCATCTCCCTCCAGTCCCCGGAAACGATCCAGTTCCTCGTCATCATAATATTCAATCTTTTTGCTAACGGCAGCCAACAGGCTGTCACGCTCACAAGTCTCATGCTGGCCGCAGCATTCTTCGGGAATTTCACGCGCTTCAGGTATCTCGCTGATCTCCCCACGTTCCAGCATCTGCTGTAATTTTTTATTCCTGAAATAACCGGCTATGGCAGCAATAACGCCAAGCACGATAATACTAATGATAATGTACCACATGTTAATTTTCAATTAAAGCAAATCCTGCTCTGCGCAAGTCTTCCCAATAGGCAGGATAACTCTTTGTCACCACTTCCGGATCAGCCACTTTAAGACCTTGCGGCAATACCAGCGAAGCCGGGGCAAATGCCATTGCCATCCGATGGTCTTCGTATGTGGCGATAATCGGATCAGCTTCCGGTTCGCAACGTTCCCCGTTCCATTCCAGAATACTGTCGTTGCTGTCGGTCAACAGATAGCCGAGTTTACGAAGTTCCGTTTTCAAGGCTTCGATACGGTCGGTTTCTTTTATCTTCAGCGATTGCAATCCGGTGAAGCGGAAGGGGATATTTAGTAACACGCAGGTGACAACAAATGTTTGCGCCAAATCGGGTTCATTGACAAAATTGTAGATCAACTTTTTTGTCACGTTACCGTTATATTTCAGCATGACGCCCCGGTCGGTAAAGGCCGTACCAACACCCAGTTGGGCAAATAGTTTTGCTCCGGCGGCATCTCCTTGCAGGCTGTTCTTAAAAAGCCCCAGCAATTCTATTTCGGCATTTTTCGACAAAGCCATGATTGCATACCAGTAAGAAGCGGCACTCCAATCCGACTCCACGGTAAAACGGATCGGTTTATATTCCTGGGGAAGAATCTTGATGGTTTGGCCGTTCCAGGCAGCTTTCACCCCGAACTGTTCCATCAATTGTAACGTCAAATTGATATAAGGGCGGGAGATGATATTTCCTTCCAGATGTAATGTCAAGCCATTTTCCATCAAAGGAGCGATCATTAACAAGGCTGAAATATATTGCGAACTGACACCTCCGGCCAGAGAGATCTCGCCTCCTTGCAACGCACTTCCAAAGATACGCAAAGGGGGATAACCTTCCTTCTCGATATATTCGATGCGGGCGCCCAACGAGTTCAGTGCATCGACCAGCAGTTTGATCGGGCGATTTTTCATCCGCTCCGTTCCGGTGATCGTCCATTCACCCACTATTTTAGAAAGGAAAGCAGTAAGGAAACGCATAGCCGTCCCGGCAGCTTTAATATCGAAATCACGACTATCGGAGTTCAGCGCCTTAACCATCACTTCCGTATCATCGCAATCGGAAAGGTTCTGTATATCATACGGACTATAACTTAGTGCATTCAATATCAAAGCACGGTTACTAATGCTCTTGGAAGCAGGAAGTTGTACAGAAGCCCGAAGTCTTTCTTCCGGGGCCTTTATCAGATATTTCATTGCTTTTGTCTGTTCGTTTTAAACTGATGACAAAAGTACGGAAATTTCCGGATAGTTAGGTCTTCTTTTTACGAATACGGCTTATCAATGTAGAGGGATCGCGGCGAACATCCCAAAGAGAAACGATATAAAGTACAGATTTCTTCTCATCCACATAATACACCAGTTTAAATAGTTTATGAACTAACAAAGTTCGACGAATGTTTTCACACAATATTTTGTAGCTTTAGTTAGTTCTGCCATGGCAGTTTTCTTCCATTCGCATGTCATAACGAAGCGAGCATTTGTCGTACATCCTTCATCACATCTTGATGCGAAACCGTTTCTAATATATCAGCATCAAGATCTGCCTCAAATGCCGTAATATTCTGCTTTACCTCTTCCAATGAAGAAGGGACACCAGGAATAGATTCCGTGTTCTTAGCTTGAGCCGCTTTAACCGCCCGATTGAAAGATTGTTTCATCTTATCAAGAACTTCAACACTATCCGTTTCCATAATCTTTCGGATAAGTTCCATCCGACGAGCATCCAGTTCCATTGCTGTCATAATACATTCCTTTCATTAATTATATCCGATGACAAAAGTACGGAAATTTCCGGATAGTTAGGTGGTATTTCTGCGAATAGGATTATTCACTTATTATGCATCTAACTCCGATCAAAAAAAAGTGTTGCAATCACTTCTCCCGTCCCGACGGACAAGGCAGTTACTTTGCAACACTTTCATCATACATTCAAGGAATGATCACTCAATCTCCGGGCGGTCTCCACCGCCTCCTTCTTCAGGAGTTGTCTCGGGTGCAGCGTTCAATTCCATCCAAAAGATGTTGTCGCTGATAAGCGAGCGGTTCATCGTCTTACTACCGCTGTTTTTCGTGGCTTCAGGGATGAAACGGACACGAACGCCTGCTATTTGCGAAATACTCACCTTATCTGCCGATTCGACCCCGTTACCTCCCGCAGTAAGGGTGTAATAGAAAGTACCCAGCCCGTCAAGCTTTACGGTACGTCCCTGTGACATGTAATCAGCCAGCACGCCTGCCAGTTCCATGAGAACAGCATAGGTGTCGGCACGACTCACAGTCGATATCTGTGCCAAACGGTCAGATACCTCTTTTGTTGTCACGGGTTTACCGACAGTAACAGACTTCGGATACCACTTTCCATTAATCTTCTGTTGAATTTTTTTGAAAAAAGCCATACAGTTCAGATTTAAGTTATTTCTGATGCCTCTCAAAAAGGGAGAATGACAGGTGACGGACCTGGCATAGCTCGATGCCGGACACTTGTTATTTCCCTCCGGAAAGTATCAAAATAATTCCATATGTCGGAGTTCCCGCGCCATCTCCGGCTCAGCGTGCCTTGTTTGAATCTGGTTCAGATGGAGGATGGCCTTTCCTTTTATGATATAAAGTAAGGAGATATTTTTGTGATATCTCCCTACTTTGTTTATAAAATCATTCTGTTCCTAACACATACACCTCTGATATAGAGGCAGACGGAGAACGATGGCTTTCTGTAATAACCAACTTCATATATCGAGCTTTTTTTATTTCTCCCAATACAATCGTTTTAGCATTCGGATCAGCCGTTTTTTCAAATTCCACTTTCCCGGCAATTTCCCAACTACGGTTATCTGTACTGATTTCAATATGAGCAGTCTTCAAATCCGTATTACCCTGTCTTTTAGCGATGGT
This sequence comes from Parabacteroides caeci, assembly GCF_023656795.1. Classification (NCBI taxonomy): domain Bacteria; kingdom Pseudomonadati; phylum Bacteroidota; class Bacteroidia; order Bacteroidales; family Tannerellaceae; genus Parabacteroides; species Parabacteroides caeci. The sequence goes on along the minus strand of NZ_JAMOKT010000017.1, from coordinate 89,086 downwards.
TACACATTTTACGCCTTTTACTGTGTTCATATCAATTGTAATAGAATGCGGTAATTGAGCCGTAGTTGCCTGCCATTCACTATGCCAGAATGTTGAAGGGTCATTATCTATAATCTGAGCTGCACGACCGTTGGCACCTGTCGGTTCTTCCGAAGAGAAATCATCTATCTTCCAGGTCCCTCTGTCTAATTTCAAATATTCAGGGAATATATCATCCAAAGAACCATCTCCTACATAATAGGTTGGAAACTTATCAACAGGAGAATCCAACTCGAATTGATCCAAGGCATTTTCCTCCGGCAAAAAGATCGTCTTATAACTGTATTCACCTCCCAACACATAATCATCGATCACAGTAACAGTTTCCGACGCAGGAATATTGATTGTCTTTTTTTCCCCAGTTCTATTGATATAAGTAAATAAAACATTCGAAGAATTTCCACCCTCTTCCCAATACAGGTTAACTTTATCAGCCAATGTCTCCACTAACCGGATCTTCCTTGGATTTAAATTAGATTTATAGATATCACCATAAACAGTTCCCTCAATTTCACTGCCCATAGACAAACTATTATCCACTCCGACATGATATAAATTGAAAATAAATGTACCTTCCGGCATATCTTCTAAAATATAAGAGAGATATCCATTCTTATCGACTTCCCCTCTGTCAATCGGGAAACTCACAGAATCTTGTTTATCATTCCAAAGAATTTTACAAGAAGTGATACGCGGGTCTGAATTTATTTTCCACAGGAGTTTAATCCGGTTGATTCCTCCTGCAGTTGTGACAGAATCCGCTTTTCCGATATAAGCTATTTCTCCTCGGTCCAAATATTCTTTTATATTATCATTCATACCATCACATGATACAAATAATACTGCAAACAAACTACATATAATTATTACAGCTTTCATAAATATAAAGTTTATATATAAATTATTTTTCTACAACTTTCCCCCAGAAAGACAATTCCGAGATGTGTATATTTGCTGCTCCTCCCCACGTTTCATGCACATGGAAACGAAGATAACGAACAGGAGGTGTATCTAACGGAAATTCGAACTCAAAACCATTCTCTGCATACTCCTGATCTTCGTTTGTAATAGGGGTATTTTCTCCGGAGGGTTTAAAAGAATAGCAACTCAATAACAGATGCCAGTCTTCTTTGAATCCACCTTCAATCCAATACTCTTCATCATGATTTTCATATTTAGGAGAAGTAGTTCCGTACACATCCCATCTTTTCGGATTAAAATGTTTATAAGCCCAACCGCTAAGCCTATGCCACAACTTATACCGGCTCAACTTGGCAGTAACCCCTAAATCGATTGTAAAATACATTGGGGATTTTGCAGTATTTGTATGCCATCCCTGGTCCCCGGCGATTCCATCTCTGATTTTATTCCAGGCCCAATTACCTCCGAGTTCAGTCATATTATCTCCTAAAAGTTCTTCCCGTTTCCATTTGGATTTATCCATTTCCATTTCAAAAAGAGGAGTGAACGTGTTAGAAAGTGTATCAGAAAAATTATCCCATCGATCACGAATATATACACCAAAAACACGCGCTTCATCATTAAAACCACGCAAAGAATATTTGCCTTCGGCAGTACTCGTATAAACAACATCGGCCACATTTAAATCACCTATGGAATCGGCAGCTACCAAATAGATGGCTATATCCGCCTCCGTTTTATTTTCCCATTCCACTTGTATACCACCGAATCCTTCTTTTACTTTCAATGACTCATAGATCAATTGCACAGGAGGTGTAGTAGGATGGATGGTAACTTCCACCGGTTCTGAAACATTGTTGCTTCGGTCAATACAATACAGTTTTATTTTTTGTTCATCCGTACTTCCGAAACCTTCAACCATCAACTCATTATTATACATGGAAGAAGAAGTATTCATCTCCTTTCCATTAATATGATATACAGCATTCACATACAATAAATCATCATCATGAGGTAAATCGTATGTTATTTTCGCTCCACCCGGTAAATTTTCCACCTTGGGATTTTCTATTTTACCCGGAGGTACCGAGTCTATTCCAGGTTGTCCGACATATTCTTGTTTGCAAGCATTCAGTAAAACTGTACATGCAATTAAAATATAAAATAATTGTTTCTTCATATCGTTTCCTTAATTATATGACCATTAACTCAATTTGTACTCCCCCAACCAAAGTTCTGAACCAGATTAGGATTCACATCAATCGACGCTTGTTTTATTGGGAAGAAATAGTTCTTTATGCTAAATGAAGGATTTGCAATCGTTTGTATCTTATAATAACTTTCCGTATCACTTGCTGACACATTCCAGCCTTGTATTGGATGTTTAAACTCTTCTCCAGCCTCTTTCCAACGTAACAAATCCCAGAAAGTTTCACCCTCAAAAGCCAATTCAATCAAACGTTCGCGATGAATAATTTCACGCATACCATCCTGGGTAGAAACCTTATTCGGCATAGTAGAATATTTAGTCCAACTCTCAACTACCCCCTTCAAAGAAGCTCTTTTCCTTACCTTATCAATCCATTGGTATACTTCCGCATCAGGACTGGATTTTATTTCATTCAGTGCTTCCGCATATAATAAATAGAGGTCGGCCAATCTAATTACAGGAAATGAATAACGATAGGAGGTAAAAGTGCCCTGGTTTCCTACAGTCTCGACCGCAACCAGTTTTTTAGGCAAATATCCAGTGATGGAATAGCACTGTGATGCAATCATTCCACCTGGTTGCCCCTTTTTCATCTGTGCATAAGTCAATTTAGAATAATCATTATCTCCAACTATACCATTCCCATATACAATGGCACCGTCAAAAGAAAGTGAGGCATAAAAACGCGGTTCACGAGCGATGTTCAGTCGAGCTGTTTTATAACCGGTTTTCATATAATAACAATCTTGTTCCGCCACTTCAGTTATTTTATATCGGTTCTCATAATCCCATTCTTTATCTTCATTGATGGGAACTCCATTTTTAGTATAAAAACGTTCTACCGATCGGATGGTAGGTGACAAAAGAGAAAGCATAACCTCCGTCTTCTGATCCAATTTTGTTCTTACAAAAGATACTTTCTGCAAAAAATTATCATTCTTTGTCGATCCCCAAATTATCTCTTTATTCCAACGTTCAGTTATTGCTTTACGAATATTCAATTTTTGACGTGTGGAATCAGTTACCGGATCAAAACCTTTGTAATAATATAGCTCGGCTCCCTGACTTTCGGCAAAATCGATAGCCTCTTTTAAAGCCTTTGCTGCAACCTCCCATTTACCAGCATCATACGAGGTTGAAAAAAGATTTCGACCTTGATTATCCTTCAAATTTGTATAATAAGGATTTCCGTTGAAAAGAGGGCTAGCATTCAACACAAGTGTTTTAGCCTTCAATGCCAACGCAATTGATTTCGTAACACGTCCCATCTCTTCAATTTCGATTTGAATATTATCCGGCAAATCGACAACCGCCTCATCCAGCAACTGCACGATATAATTAACCACATCATCCACCGGATCACGATAAACCCGTACTTCTTCCGGAGAAGCCGATACCGGAAGGTTTTTCTCTATAATAGGGATCGGACCATACAACCGCAACAGATAATAATGATAATAAGCCTTCAGAAATTTAGCTTCAGCTACCCACCTCACTTTTTCATACTCTTCCAAATCGACAGGCTTATCAATATTTTCCAAAAATATATTACAATCGCGGATGGCAACAAAAAGATTATGACCATCATTTCCTCCATCCCAATAGTTTAATAATGGATTATTGGATTTCTGCCCGATCTTTGCTGCGTTAAAAGAATTCAAACTCCCCCAATAATATGTACCTTCTTCTGTTATCCAGGACTCATATCCACACAAAAATCCGGGATTCGTATTCGGACTGGTAGGATTAGGTAGATAAGAATAACAAGTAAATAAATATTTCTCTGCATTAATCCTGTTATTGAAAGCATGATCAATAGTCGGTATATTATCCGGAATAACATCCAGATAATCACTACATGAACCTAAACTCAATAGGCTGATCAGCAAAATAAATACATTAATTATCTTTTTCATATAGTACTCGTTTTATAAACTAACATTAACTCCAACATTAAACACACGCTGTACAGGATACCCTAAACCATTTCCTGCCATTTCCGGATCCCACAATCTGAACGGACTAATCACAAATAAGTTTGTTCCACTTAAATAAAACCTTACCATTCCCAAATGGATCTTTTTAGTCAGTTCTTTAGGAATTGTATATCCTAGCTCAGCCGATTTCATACGTAAAAATGCTCCATTCCGCATAAACCATGTACTGGTTTGTGTATTATTGCTAATACTCCGATCTGCCAAACGTGGCCAAAAGGCATGAGGATCCCGATGTGCTTCCGACCAATGACTATCAACGATTTCTTGTAACAGTGCATTTCTGGCAACTTTACCGGCATCTGTATCCGAACCGTTATCCGTATCTATAAAAGGAGTAATCTTCCTCGAATCAATCCAGAAAGAAGAACGGGCCGATCCTTGAAAGAATGCCGAGAAATCGAAATTTTTATAACCCACTGAAAAACCGAATCCATAAATAATCTCCGGAGTTGTTGGATAACCGATAGGAACTTTATCCTGATCATCTATAATTCCATCCATATTGATATCCTTATATTTAATATCACCCGCCATATATTCACCGAACTGCTGAACCGGAGAGTTTTTTACATCCTCCTCATCTATAAAAAGTCGTTCGGCAATAAGCCCCCATCGTTGGGATAGTTTCTGTCCTTTATGCCTGCGCCAAGGGGTACTGCTATATTCCGGTTCTTCATAAACCTTGAATTCTGCCGTCGCATACGTAAAATTACCTCTCATTGTCAACCAAAAATCTTTATTAAACGATTGTGAGTAATCCAATGACATATCGACGCCCGAACCAAAACTCTCTCCGACATTTGACTGAGGTGTTGCCTGTAAACCCATAGTTGATGGAATAGCAGAACGCTTTTGCAATATATTCTTCCGATTCTCCCTAAAATAATCCAATTGTAATTCTGCTTTTCCCCATAATCCCAATTCTATGCCATAGTTTTGCTTATAAGCTTTTTCCCAGGTAATAAACGGATCTTCATAACGACTAATGGAGACACCGTTTTTTGAATAGCCGAAATCCGTTCCAAAAACATAACCACGACCCGAATTATCTAAATTCACATTCGACAGATAAAAAAAGCGGTCTTTTGCTTCCCCTATATTATCATTACCTACAAGCCCGTAAGTACCTTTCAGTTTTAATTTTGTAATGATATGACTTAACGGCTCAAAAAACTTTTCATTTGAAATCATATAACCGACACCTGCTGAAGGGAAAAATCCATAACGTTCTCTGGAAGAAAAACGCTCTGAGCCATTATATCCAAAATTTCCTTCTACGAAATAACGATTATCGAATGCATAGGTTAAACGTCCGGCAAGACCTATATTCCGAAAAGGAAGGGATTGTTGCAGATCACCGGCATTACCTATCAGTTCTTCACGAGTTGTAAAAACCAGCATACCACTTACACTATGTTTTTCTCTGAAAGTATTATTATATTGCGCTGCCGCTTCAAAATAAGTCGTGCTGCTGACTGTCTTTTGGCCTTCATTATAATCAAGATACTCCTTACCACTCTGTTCATTCAACCCCGTAAGCCTGTAAACATCCTGATATTTATCATATGAACCTACTTTATAATAAAAAGGTGTGTAATATCGGGATACGTCAAAATAAGAAGACCTGGAAGTATTGAACAATCCTCTCACCGACAATCCTTTTAGCAGGAAATCAAGATCCTGTTTCAATTCCAACTGAGCTAATATAACCGTTTTACTGTAATCTTTATACCCTTTTACCATATCAGCATATGGATTGATATGATTAGCGCCGTCATAATTTCCAAATAAAATATGTTGTGTATACTTATGAGTTTCATCCGGTTCATAATAAGCAGGGTACAATACCGGGCTTGTTCGCATCACTTTATTATATAAACCGCTACCACCATCTAAAGGGCCGCTGTAATCATCGAAGGTTCCGTGCAAACGGACTATTAATTCGGTTGTTTTTGTCACATTAATATTAACATTACTGCGAAGCAAATACTTTTTCAAATTAATATTACTATTAAAATTATTCCGCTTATCAACTTTCAAAATACCATTATCCTGATTAAATGAAGCTGCCACATAATAACGTGCTACTTTCCCACCACCACTGATATTCATATTCAAGCGCTGGTTCATCGTATAATCTCTAAACAACATATTTTTCCAATCAGTGGCGGGATATACATTCGGATTTCCTATGCCTGTATTAGCAATTTTCTCATTCGAGTAAGGAAGTACGCCTAATGGGTCACGTGTTTTTACTGCCTCATTATGCAAATTCATATAAGTAATCGGATCAGCCAATTTCACTTCGCTAGCCGGAGCAGCCAGGGAGTTTTCGAAACGAATGGAAAATTTAGCTTTACCTTCCTGCCCCTCTTTAGTTGTAACAAGTATTACCCCGTTTGCTCCACGAGCACCATAAAGAGCCGTTGCATTGGCATCTTTCATAATTGAAAAACTATTGATATCATCGGTATTTAACCGTGCCAGGTCCTCGGAAGTAAATTCTACACCGTCAATCAGGATCAACGGATCACTTTTACCTGTACCGAAGGTAGTTACCCCACGTACAAAGAAGTCTGCATTATCCTGACCCGGTTCTCCGCTTCGTTGATAAGAAATAACGCCGGACATACGTCCTGCCAAAGCTGTAGTCAGGTTACTGCTTGGGACTTTCAACTCAGAAGGTTTTATCGTTGTAATAGAAGCCAATACACTTTCTTTTTTCTGTTTGGCAAATGCAACAATAGTGACCTCTTCCAGTTCATCCGTTTTCTCTTTCAGCGTAATAAACAACTGTTTCTTATTTTCGACTGCTACTTCCTGGTCTTGCATACCCAAGTAAGAAAATTGTAATATATCAGTATCACTGACATCGATGGAGAAAGTACCATCGATGTCAGTAGTAACACCACGTGGTGTCCCCTTCACCTGAATAGCAACTCCCGGCAAAGCTTCTCCCATTTCATCAATAACTTTACCGGTTATTTTCTTTTGCTGTTGAGTAATTGCTGATGCTAAAATTGTTTTTTCAGCTTTTCCATTTTTTTTGGTAATGTAAATCTGTTTATCAACAATATTATAAGCATTGTCGGTACCTTCGAACAACTCGTCCAATATTTTATCGACAGTTTGTTTTTTCACGTTTATTTCGACTCGCTTGTTAGCATCGATTACACCTTCATAATAAAAAATGACAAACTCGCTGTTTTGTTCAATTTCTTTAAAAACGTCCTTTAAAGTCTTGTTGGAAAGATTTAAGGATATCTGAACTTTTTGTGAATAGGCTAAACTGGCCGGCATATCAGCTGACCAACCGGATGTTGCTATTAAACAAGCAACTGCAACACATAGTAATTTTCTGGATTTACGTGTTTTTAGGTTTATTATTCGTTTGTTTTCCATACATTTGTACTGATTTTTGATTTAACTGGAAAGAATCTTCGCACAATTCTTTCTTTTAAATTTACGACCGGATAATACCTCCTATTATCCGGTTTTGTTTTTCAGATTTTCTTTACATCATATTCTTACTTTTTTTAAGGTTTAACAAAACGGATATATATTCTCTCTCTATTATAAACTTAACCGGCATGGTCGACTCTAAGCCGGTCAATACTTTTACCATATCATCACTCAAATTCAGTGAACCAGAACAGCGTAACGCTCCTACTTCGGTATTATATGTTATTTTTTTGCCATAATAATCCGATAGCTTATCCAAAACAATTGAGAAACATTCATTATCAAACGTATAAAATCCATCCTTCCAAGAAATATAATTCTCCACATTTACTTTCCTTATATTAGTAGCTCCCTCTCCATAAGAAAGCCGATCCGAAGGTTCCAAGACGGATTCCGACCGATTATCAGTCCGCACATTTACTTTACCTGATACAAGAACGACCGATGATTCCTTATTCGCCGCATAAGCAGAAACATTAAACTTCGTACCTAATACACGAATATTCATTTTTTCTGATTTAACTATAAAAGGCCGTTTCTTATCAGGAGAAACTTCTATATAAATTTCTCCATCTACATATATTTCACGCTTCTTATCTTCAAATATAACCGGATAAACCACACGTGTATTCGCATTCACCCATATTTTAGAACCGTCTGCCAACTCTATAAATGAACGTTTAGCTGCAGGCACAATCAACTGATTATAAACAGGTTCTTTCTGTCCTTGTCTATTTGTATCCGTAGATTTCTGAGAAAGATCTACTTTTTGAGTATTAATACGCAACTCCCCTTTTTTACTATACTGCAAACGGGATCCCTCTTCCTCTATATTTACTTTTTTTTCATCTGCTAAAATTAACTGGACCGTTTCTACCGAATGTTCAGGCTTTTGCACTTTTTCAATTGCTGTCAAATTATCCTTTGCATAATAGCCTGTATAATAAAAGCCTCCCACCAACAATAGCAATACAGCCACTGCCGCAACCGAAGAATACCAATACCTAAATAATTGTTTTTTATGAGTTGTACGAGAAATCCGCTTCCAAAGTAATTCCGTATCATCCGATGAAAAAGTACGCTTACGGTGGGGGATTGAGCTAAGAATGGTATTTGCACATAGAATTTCCTTCGCAAGGACTTCATCCTTACGTTTCAATTCTTCCCAAAAAAAATGTGATTCAATAGTCGGATTGAAAAATGATTCGAGAAAGAAATCATCTTCCAATAACTGCTCCGCTGAATAACCTATATAATTTTTATCGTTCATTCTGATTGCATTTAGAAGGTTCCCCTATAAAGTATACAACCGAATTCAAATTATATACTCAACAAAAACACTCTTTTTTCAAAAAAATGATAAAAAAGATGATAAACGGTATGGAATCCCGTATTTTTTTGAGCGAACGTTGGATAGAATTTTGTACTGACTGATAATTCATATCCGTCAAAACTGCAATTTCCTCTATGGATAGTTCCTCCATATAACGGTAATAGATTATCTCCCGCTGACGGTCAGTCAAAAGACCGAGTATCATGCGAACCGTTTTTTGCTGTTCGCTTTGATTTAATGCATTTGTTACCTGATCTTCAGCTCCCGGATCTAAATATTCATTATCTTCCAAATCAACTTTATCAAAAAACAACTCCCGTCTCAATAAATTATACAAACGATTTTTTAAACAAGTAAACAAATAGAATTTGATATTAACCTCTGCTTTCAGGAGCTTCCTGTCATTATGTAATTTCACAAAGATATCATGGATCGCATCCTGAACAAGATCTTCATCAGTAGTGAACTGAATGCCATATCGAAACAAAATACCAACATATCTTCTATATATGATTTCAAAACAGTTATTATCCCCGTTTATGAAGTTCATCCAAAGATCATTATCCGATGTTTTATGATTTTCTAATAGCATATCTTCGTTTCTCTTTTCCTATTTCCTGTATACGACATTAAAAGTAGGAAAATATTTGAATCCATCAATCCCCAGGACTGGATAATAAATAAAAAGAGGGCTGTTGATATATCTAACATTGAGGCCTTCGACTGCCTAGATAATTGATATAAACAACAGCTCACACCCTTTTATTTTGAATATTCCCATATGCAAATACACAGGGATATAACAAAAACAGGTATGTGAGCGTTCGCTGTCTACTATCCAATTATCTGAAAGTGTCGAAGTTCCAATGTTAGGATAATATCATAAAACGCTTCTCGTAATTAATCCAATCATTTTACGGCAACATTTTACCAACGATTGGATTACAAAAGTAGAAAGAAGCCTTTGGTTTCACAAATTATAATATACTTTTTTCCACCTATTACAACAAAGACGAAAGTTAATTCATCTAACTCCGATCAAAAAAAAAGTGTTACAAGCACTTCTTCCGTTCCGACAGGCAAGACAGTTACTTTGCAACACTTTCTTCATACATTCAGAGAAAGATCACTCGATCTCCGGACGATCTTCACCGCCTCCTTCTTCAGGAGTTGTCTCGGGTGCGCCATTCAATTCCATCCAAAAGATGTTGTCGCTTACGAGCGTACGGTTCATCGACTTACTACCGCTCTTCTTCGTGGCTTCAGGGATGAAACGGACACGTACACCGGTGATCTGCGATGCATTCACCTTATCTGCCGAGTCAGCTCCATTGCCGTTAGAGGTGCAGGTGTAGTAGAAAGTACCCAGACCATCGATCTTCACGCTGCGTCCCTGTGCCATATAATCGGCCAAAACGCCTGCCAGATCCATCAAGACAGCATAGACGTCAGCACGACTCACGGTAGAAATCTGCGACAGGCGATCGGCTACCTCTTTCGTCGTTACGGGTTTGCCCACAGTAACTGCCTGCGGATGCCACTTGCCACTCATCTTTTTAAGAACCTTTTTAAAGAATGCCATAATTGAATAATTTAAAAACTCCCCCTTACTTTCTGCACATACAACAAGTCTAAGGATTGGCATAGTGACCTATAAGAAGTCACCGTGTCACCTATAAGAAGTCACGATGCCACCTAAGATTAGTGGCATTACCGCCCTACAGAGCTGTTCCAATACATCAAGTAACGGGATAAATCTGATTACCGGAGTTCCCACGCCATCTCCGACTTAGCGTGTCGTGTTTAAATTCAGTCATTTCGTATTTTGTATTTACTTTTTATTACAGGAGCTTCCATGACTGTTTTCCTAAGGTTATAAGGATCAATACTTACCTTTCCTTTTACCAATTCGGGAACATTATAAGAAGTCAGACAATAAATATAAAAATCTGGGTCCTCCTGAGGCAAAAGAAACGGTTTGGAAGCCTTCCCGGCATCATTGATTTGTGTAAACCAAGGGTACGTATAATATCCGTCATTCCGACGACTGCTAAATACCACCCATCCACCCACAGACGACCAGGAATGAAAACTATCCACATCCTCCGAGTTTATCTCGTCTAGCGTCCTATGTGTCTTATTTTTTAAATCATATAAAGCCAAATCAGATGATTTATGATAATTGGAAAACGAACCGTATTCCACCTCCGTATAAAGCAAAAAACGTCCGCAGGGAGAGACTCTCGGATGTAACATACTTTTATTAATCCGAGAAGCTGACACTAATGTATCCACCGTTTCCCCAAATTCCATTTTATCCACATCAAAACGAATCGCACAAAGAGATAATTTTAAATCACTCTTATATTCAGGAACCTGAACTGCTTTACCCCCGCAATAAATCAAGGTTTCACCATCGGGCGTAAACACAGGATAGTTATTATGTAATGAATCTGCAAATAGTTCCGGAATTGTATAACTTTTCTTGTCTTTCAAATCATATACTATCACATCCGACCCCAAGTCAAAGACCTCTATGGGAGTCTTCCCTTCATAAAAAATTTGTCGCGTCTGACTAACAGAAAAAGCAATGTAGTTGCCCGACGGATGCCAAAAAGGATATCCGGCGGCCTGTGACATTTCTCCCGCCTGAGTATCCACTTTCTCTATTTCTCCATGTCGGATAAAATAAGTCCCCGGATTTTTCTGACGTGAATGAAACAGCATCTGATCCGGATCATTCTGACAAAAAGAATGGCAGTTTATACAGCCGGTTTCCGATTTCATATTATCGATTAAAACTTCATCATTAAAGTTTGTCAAATTCCGCTGGTTAATCGACATAGTATTAGTAGTTGTATACCCTGGTTCTATTTTTCGATAAACCAGTACCGGATCGATTGGAGCAATCGACACCTCCCAGTCAAACGGAGCGTATTGATATGTCTTTCCATCCCATTCGGCTTTCAATGTCACCGATATACGACCTCCTTTAGCCTTTTCAAGCCATTGTTTCCACTTCTTTTCCGGGAAAATAATCTTTTCTTCTCCTGTAAGTACCCAACTCTCGTCAGAAAACCGCAACACAGCCTCAACGCGCTCAGGGCGGCCAACCACTTTAAAGTTCAACGGGGCAATATTGTAGGGTATGACAATATCGGTATAATCGGGAAACAACCGGGGTTTCTGCGACAGTTCCTCAGTTATATCCTTGGATACGGATTGACACGAAATGCATACCCATACCAATAAACAGAAATAACAATACCTATTTATGAACATCGACAGATTCATAATAATAAAAGTAACTGGATTTATAATCATTATTCATTACCAAATAACCGGATATCGTATTTAGCGGACGTTTTCCCTGAGTACAATACTCTTTGAAACGCGCCAATACGCCTTCATCATAGTTTATCTTTAATTTCCGGTCTTCACTGATTTTATTCTCTCGCTCATAGATTAAAATTCCTTCCTGACACAGGATCGGGATTTCCGAGTTCGGAGAAAAATCCAATTTATAGCGGACCATCCTAGCCACCCAATCAACCTTTTTCTCCAGTAATGCCAAATTCCAAGCATATTCCAAAGCCAATGTTTCAAATGGTAATTGGATAGCTAGGTTTGTTATATTTTCTAATGGCCTGTTCATACCTATTTGGAAACCATATGAAGGAAGCATCTTCCGGAAACGAATGATCCAATCGACCTGTTCCAGATCTGGATCATGTTTCATCCGGTTCAACAAATCGACAGCCCAGCGATTATACATCACCGTTTTTTTCAATATACGCAGAAGTTTTATTGCCAAATCATTTTCCCGATAAATCAAATGGATCATCGCCAAGCGTTTAAGATGATAAGGGTTCACCCCCGTATCCAACATCGACATGGCTTCAGTCGAGAACACCTGGCTAGCCCGAAAACAACCTAAGTTCCAATAGATATCGCTCAAACGAGTTTTCGAAACATACGATTGCTCACCCGCTGAAACCAATGACTTCGAATAAGGGAATCCATCCCGAAACAAGGCATTGCTCAATTGCCCGGTTTGTGCCAATGCCATATAATAATAATTCAAGGTTCTAGAGTTCAGTTTTTTGACATCACCTATACTACCCAGTAATTTATTCCATTCACCTTGTTGCATTAGGTAAAACAATTTCATCTCAAACTCTCTGGCACGGTCGGTATTCACACAACAAGCATATATAACCAGCAGAAGATAACCGGAGGCAACAAAAAAATACCTCCGTGTGCAACGCAATAAAAAGATACAACCGACAAAAGAAATCATATAAATCAGATACCAAGGATACCAATCCAATTCCCATTCAGCAACAAACACTTCTTCCATCGGGAAACAATATCGGAGCAATAAAGTCGTGAACAATGCTGAAAAGGCAAAAAGAGAACAAAGAAAAATCAGATAAGAATAGTTTCTCACACCTTTCAGATACTCATAAACAAATATATACAAACAGGCTGCAAATGCCGCCTCTTTACAAACGAACCAAAGAACGCAAGCGAGGAAATAGCCGAACAAAACACGTATGCGCTTATCGGATAACCCGATATAGAAACGGCAACAGATAAAAGACATCAATAAAGCAAGATCCTTCGACAAAGGATAATCGGAAAAAGTATGTAGAGACCAAACAAATGTCGTCGAATATAAGAAAGACAAAGGAATACGGTAACGAGATCCGGCAAAAGGCTTTAACAACATATTTATCAGAAGCCCCAGGAGAAACGCCATACTTATCAAGACACCGATACCCCAATACCTAATCACATAAAATTGTACAAAAAAAGAGGCTAGATAATCTACAATTCCTTGTATCCGAAGAAGAAAAGAGGTGAAAAAATCAGTTGTTGCTAAAAAATAACCAACCTGTCCAGATAAAATAATCCGGTAAGATTGGGTATAAAAGAGATATGTTACCATACCTACGAATAGAAACAGGACAAATAATATGTCCGCAACCTTCCTGTTCATAATGAATTCACTTTAGAAGAAAGGAGGGTATGTTGTAACCCAACACACCTCTCCTTACATTCAACATGTTTATCTACAAGTTATAAAGAATACTCATTCAGGAAAATCCCTTGAATCTTCTTTCGTATTAAAGCTATCCGGTGAATTAGCCGCCGGCTTATATACTGTATAATACGTAAATGAAGATCCGCTTTGGACATTCTGCACGATATCTTCCGATACAGTAGCCAACACCTCACGAACCTGTTGTTGACCGGTTGCATCGGTATAAGTTATCACACTCTTCACCGCACCGTCATTTGCCGCACCCCAGGTTATCACCATATCGCCTTCTTCCGTCTTTGAAATGTTTTCAATATGACGGTTAGGTAAAGTGTTCCGATAATCTTCACCGCAAGCTCTACCGGTTGCTTCAAACGGAAGTGAGCGATTTCCGTATTTATCAAAGCTGACGATTTGGAACAGATATTCACGCTCCGGCAGATTTTCTATCATAAGAGAGAACTCACCGACTTGCCCGCCGACATTGAAGTCGACAGAATCCGTATAAGCATTCCAGTAAATACGGAGCTTCTCAATACGTTGGGCATTGATGAACAATTCCATCTTAACACGACCGTTACCCGGGCCGACGGATGCACTATCCACTTTCGCCGCATAAATAGTTTCGCCTTCTTCCAAGAAACCAATATGTAAAGCGTCCATATCATCACAAGACGTAGAAAATACCCCGACACAAAAAATCAGCAGGGGAATAACATATTTTACTATCATACTTCTATACATTTAATAATTACCTTACTTATCCTCACCAACCTGTCCATAGACCTCTATTTCAGACATATGGAAAAAGTCACCATTAGACCAAGTTTGCAAAGCATGCAAACGGAGATAACGAACCTTAGGTTTACTTGGATCACAAACGAACTCTTCACCTGCTTCGGCCCATTGCCTGTCTTCATCGGATATCTGTCCTAATGGTAATCCGGAAGGTTTAGTACTCTTACAATCCATCATCAAAGTCCAAACCGAAGGATCATTCAAATTTTCAGCATCTGAGGTTCCCCAAATTTCAAAATGTTCCAAGTTTCCATGTTTATAAATCCAGTCACCCAAACGTTGCCATACTTTGATACGGCTGATCTTCCCGGTCACACCTAAGTCGAATGTAATCCATTGCGGCCAAACACCAGACCCATTAGCTGTATGGAATCCTTGATCACCTTTCTTCCCATCAAACAAGTTTGCGAGAACCCATCCCCAAGCCGAAGGTTGGTCGCCTTCAATAGACATACCTGTGATTTTTGTTCGATCAAATTGTTCCTCAAACAGAGGAGAGATGGTCGTTTCCAAAGCTTCACTTACATTTCCCCAACGATCCTGTATATAAATTTTAAAATCTTTCGGATCGGTATCCATTCCACGAGTCGCGGCACTACCATCTACTACTGTGCTATAATAAGCATCGATCCGATTGAACTCATTGTTATTGTCTTTTTGTTCCAGAACGACAGAAATCTCAGCTCTCCCAGGATTATCCCAGTAGGCATGTACCCCTCCAAAATCGGCAATCAACTTTAAAGTGCGTCCGATAGTGACCACCGGAGCCTCCAGTGGCTTCACGGTCACTTTCACCGGTGACGATTCATTCAAACTACGGTCTATGGCTACCAGTTCCACGGTGCGTTCATCTTCCGTACCGAATCCCTCGATTTTAAGAGTATCCACAAATAAGGAAGCCTTCACTTCACTCGGAACTCCTGATTTCAATTCATAATTCGCTTTTACACAAAGCAGGTCCTCATCGTCCGGTAAAGTGTATTTTAAAATAGCCCCACCAGGAATATTGGTAACTTCTACATTGCTAACAGGCTGCGGAGCGACAGAATCCGTTTTAACAAACGTACGTTCCTCTTCCGAACATGCGATCAGAAGTAAAACGGAAAGTATATATAATAAATTCTTTTTCATTATTCCATTTATTATGATTACTAATTTACCAATCAAAATTCTGAACCAAATTCGGATTAATCGAGATCTCTTTCTCATTGATCGGCCAGAAATAATCTCGTACAGAAAATTCAACAGGAGTTTGGGCAACTGAAGTCACCGTATAGAACAAATCTTGAGTATCTCCCAGAATGACATTCCACCCTTTCGGTTGTTCATTAAAATCTTGAATTTTCTTCCAACGTCTAAGATCCCAAAAATGTTGTCCTTCAAAGACCAATTCGATTTCACGTTCATGCTGTATAATTTCCCGTAAGCCTTCTTTGGTAGAAACTTTAGAAGGAGAAATAGAATATTTAGCCCAAGAAGTTTGAACACCTTCCAATCCTGCACGTTCACGAATCATATCTACATATTTATATACTTCACCGCTCGGGCCGCTATATTCGTTCAAAGCTTCAGCATACAACAAATATAGATCTGCCATACGCATGATCGGGAATGGATAATACTCTATACTATAATCGTTCGCCGTCATAGCATCTTTAAAACTATGCATTTTCTTAGCTCCGTATCCTGTAACAGAGAATGCCTCGGAAGCAGAAGCAACTCCTGAATATTCTTTCGCACAAAATTCGCAATGTTTTACATTGTCCGGAAACTTATTATAACCGTTACCGAAATAGATACCTCGGTCAAAACCTATATTTGCATAGAATCGGGGTTCACGATTATAATGTAGATTAACAGTCTTCTGCCCCTCCTTTACATAATACTTTTCAGCACCGGAAGAGACTTCCGGACGAATTTCGTAACGTTGGCTATACCAGTTGTTCTGTACCCAGTCTCTATCTTCATTGATAGGTACGCCATGGGATGAATAGAATTTTTCAACCGTATTCAATGTTGGGGCCCACTCGGTACGAACTACTGTTCCCATTTCTGCACCAACACGCAAAACACGGGATTGACATCGTTGAACAAATGAATATTGGTCATTATTAGTACTCCCCCAAATCAGTTCACAATTCCAACGATCACAAATAGCCTGACGTAAAGTGGTCTGCAATTTGAAGGTATCGTTCTGCGTACTCAACAGTGGATCTACACTCGTATAAAGCCGTTTATTCTGTGCATGAGCCATATCAATCGCCTCCAAACAAGCATCTGCTGCTTTTTTCCATTTTTCAGGATCATACGTTTGAGGGAATAATTGTACTCCGCGATTATCGACCAAAGAGGCATAATCCGTATTTCCATTAAACAATGGACTTGCAGCATATGCCAGAACTCTAGCTTTCATTGCTTTAGCCACCAGATTATATACTCGTCCGGCTTCAGTGCCTTCCACCAAGTCGTCATTAGAAGGAAGACCTGCAGCCGCTTCATCCAGCAGATTTACTATATAATCAACAACATTATCTACCGGTTCACGATATACTTTTACCTCTTCCGGAGTAGCCGATACCGGCAGATTGACATCCATAATAGGTATAGGACCATACATTCGGAACAAATAAAAATGATAATAGGCTTTCAGGAATTTTACTTCTGCTATCCAACGGTCACGTTCATACGAAGGTAAATCTGTTACTTTATCCACATTCTCAAGAAAGATATTACAGTCACGAATACCATCCCACAAAGCCGGAATGACAAAGGAACCCCCTGATTTAGCTCCACTCCAGAAGTTCATATAAGGATTATTCACTTTCTGCATACCACGAGCAATATAACGCCCGGCAGTATTAATATAGGAATGGCACCAAACTTCGTCTGTAGCAGCAATTGCCGGATCCCACTGGAAATCACCATGTCTCGGACGATAGCTATAACAAGTATATAAATACTTTTCACATGCTGTACGATTACGGAATGCATAATCAATTGTCGCCATATTATCCGGAACAATATCCAAATAATTACAAGAGATACATTCCAGTAATACGATACAGAACAGTAAACTTTTTAATAATATATTTTTCATCATCTTATTTACATTTTAGAATGACAACTGAACTCCGGCATTAAATACTCTCTGAATAGGATATCCCAAACCATTTCCACCCATTTCCGGATCCCACAATTTAAATTTAGAGAAAGTCAGCAAGTTGGTTCCGCTTAAATAGAAACGCAAATCACTTATATGAGCCTTAGAAATAATATGCTTCGGAATACGATAACCAAATTCTAACGACTTCAACCGTAAAAACCCGCCATTCTGCATAAACCAAGTAGACTTCTGATTATTATTCTCAATAACAGTTGTAGACAGACGCGGCCACAACGCTTGTGTATTACGATCTGCTTCCGACCAATGGTTATCAGCATACGCTTGCAACAATGCTCTTTGGTTATTAATAAATGGAGACGTTTTTTCTACATCTATCCAAAAAGATTCCCTTGCTAATCCTTGGAAGAAACAAGAAAGGTCAAAATCTTTATATCCCGTAGAAAAACCAAAACCATACACAATTTCAGGACTGGTAGGATAACCTATGGCTGCTTGGTCCAATTCCGTGATTTTCCCGTCACCGTTCAAATCTTTATATTTAATATCTCCAGCCATATAATTGCCAAACTGAACCGGAGAGTTCCGGATATCTTCTTCATCAATGAATAAGCGTTCAGCAATATAACCATATCCTTGAGCCAACGAATGACCGATACGTGATTTCCAAGGCGTACTACTATAATCCGGCTCTTCGTATACTAAAAACTCACTGGTTGCATATGTGAAATTGGCACGTCCCGTAATCCATAAATCTTTATTAATTGAATGATTGTAATCAAGCGACATATCGAAACCACGGCTTTTGGCTTCTCCAACATTTGCCCTCAAACTACTTTGAAGTCCCATCGTCTCCGGTATAGCAGCACGATCCATCAAAATATTCCAACGCTTTTCCGTGAAATAATCTGCCTGGATTTCAATTTTGTCAAATAAGCCTAATTCAATACCATAATTGGCCTTACGTGCAATTTCCCAAGTGATGTCTTCATTCGGATAACGGCTAATGGAAATTCCGCTCAACCCACGGCCGCCTCTATTACCTAACGTACCGAAAGAGGAACCCAGATATGAATTATTCATATTTACATTAGACAGATAGAAGAAACGGTCTGATTCACTACCGATCGCATCATTACCAACCAAACCGTAAGTTGCTTTCAATTTCAATTTGGTTATGCTCTTTTTCAAAGCATCAGGGAAAAATGCTTCATTGGAAATATACCAACCTAAACCTCCGGAAGGGAAGAAACCAAAACGTTCTTTTTTTGCAAAACGCTCAGAACCGTTATAACCAAAGTTAAATTCAGCGAAATAACGCCCATCGAAAGCATAAGTATAACGTCCTGCCAAACTGATGTTGCGTGATGGCAATGACTTTTGCAGATCACTTTCATTTCCATTCTTCGATTCCCTCATCGTGAAAACCAACAAACCACCTACATTATGTTTATCTTGGAAAATACGATTCCAGTTCAATGCACTTTCAAAATAAAGGGCAGAATTAACCTTTTTATCTCCCGGTACATAATTCAAATATTCCGTACCACTCTGTTCATTCAAAATATTCAGTTTGTAAGTATCCGAAACCTTGTCATACATACCCACCGAATAATAAAATGGATTATAAGCACGTTTTACTTCAAAGTATGAATAACAACTTGTATTAAACAATCCCCTTAAGGAAAGGCCTTCGGTTATGAAATCCAGCTTTTGCTCCAATTCAAACTGGGCAAACATATTGGAAGTCGAATATTCCTTGTACCCCTTTACCATCTCTGCATACGGATTCATATACTGTGCTTTATCGGCATTACCAAACAAGACATGTTGAGTGTATTTATTCGCTTCATCCGGTAGATAATAGGGTGGAAACAACGCCGGATTGGCATTTATCACTTTATTATACAAGTTATCTCCTCCATCTAACGGACCGCTATAATCATCAAAAGTACCCTGCAAACGGACCTTAGCTACTGTTGTAGGTGTTACTTTGATATTTACATTGGAGCGCAAAATATAGCGGTTCAAATTGACATTATTATTAAAATTGCTTACGCCATCTACTTTCTGATTCCCTTTATCAGAGTTGTAAGTACCTGTAATATAATAACTGGCAACCTTGCCGCCACCACTTAAGTTGAAATTCAAACGACGGCTATGAGCCTGTTTTTTAAACATAATATCATACCAATCGTTGGCCGGGTAAACATACGGGTTGCCGCCGGCAATCGTGTTATCTATTTTCTGCTGCGAATACATAGTCGCCCCCAGCGGGTCACGTGTTTTGATGGCTTCATTATGCAACTTCATGTATGTTACCGCGTCTGACAAATCAACCAAGCTGGTAGGGGTCGTAATAGATTCTTCATAGCGGACATTCAGCCGGGCTTTCCCTTCAACACCTTCTTTGGTTGTAACCAAAATAACACCATTTGCACCACGCGAACCATACAGGGCCGTTGCTGCCGCATCTTTCATGATATTAAAACTAGCAATGTCATCCGGCTGTATTTTAGACAAATCAGAAGAAGATATTTCATTATTATCCAACAATACCAACGGGTCTTTTTTGTACCCGAACGTAGTTACACCGCGAACGAAAAATTCCGCATTGTCTTGCCCGGGTTCTCCACTTCTTTGATAGGCAATCAAGCCGGAGATACGACCGGCCAAAGATGTTGTCAAGTTACTGCTTGGCACTTTCAATTCTGCCGGTTTAACGGATGTAATAGAAGAAATAACCGATTCTTTTTTCTGTTTGGCAAAAGCAACGACAGTAACCTCTTCCAATTCATCAACCTTAGGTTTCAGTGTAACATCCAGTTTCTTTTTTCCTATGACAGGTATTGTTTGCGTTTCCATGCCTAAATAAGTAAAGACCAATTTGTCTGATTCTTTTACTTCTATGGAATAGGTCCCGTCAACATCGGTTGTTACCCCCCTCGGCGTCCCTGCAACCTGAATAGCAACTCCAGGCAAAGGTTCTCCTAAATCATCTGTCACTACTCCACTGATTTTTTTCTGTTGTTGCATTGGAGCAGGAATAAGAGCCATTCCTGCTTTTTTGACTTTATTATCTGTAATAGTAGATTTTTCATCAGCTCCAGTGGCAAAAGCCGATTCTGCCAAAACAAATAAAAATGTCGTAAAAACGAATATAGGAAGGGATCTTTTAGCTACCATCCCTATTTCAATTCTTTTTTTATTCATAATAATTACTTAGTTTAAGAGTTTTAACCAGTCTTACATTTGGTTTAATCTTACGTGAACCGAATAATTGTGTAAACATTATCCGTTTTTAGCATACTGTCCTTTTCTTTATATCATAGGCATTAATATTTAAGTTTATAATTCTTTTATATTCATCAATACTAACACTATATCTCTTCCACCTTCAATTCGTATTGAGATTAGAGATAAGGTCAAACAAAAGTTAATACAAAATCAAACGACTATTCATAAGTCTAAATCATAAAAATCATCACCTTTGCAATCTATTATTGCATACTTATAAAAAAGTCTCTGAACCATAGTCTTTGTAGAACTATGGTCCAGAGACTTAAATTATGACTGGAACAATCAGTAAATTACATTAAAAGCCCCCGGGAAAGGCTTAATATTTCACATCAACCGTTGTATTAAAGATTAAAACTTCATCTTTTGTCCTTGTTTTAATAATACAATATCGGATTTTGCAAAAAAAAGAACGGATTTTTTAAATGATTTTATTGAATATTTTTTCTATTTTTGCAAAATATACGTAGTTCTACAAAAACTATGGTCAATACAGGACTAATTTTAAAAGCCTACACACATTCCTCTGCATATTAAACTATCGAATAAACATGACCTCTAAGTATTCTTGCCATTCCTATCATACATTCGACACAATATGATTATGGAAAATGGATTTATTATGTTAACATTCTCTTTTACAAAAAAAATCAATTACCATAAACATGACAAATAACATTAGATGCCATGCCCGAAGCAAATTGTAATTTGATTTTCTGAGTAGCTATACCTTCCACTAGAATACCTGCGACATAAGTTGTTATCGGTATTTCTGTATTAGTACCAGTTAAAGCTAATGTCTGATAGAGTTTCCAAGTATTTCCCCCTTCGGAAAGCCAAATGGATACATTCCCTTTTTCAGTCGGTTCTTCTGAAACCAACTGTACTCCCTTTAGATTTCTTTTTCCGCCCAAATCTATCACAATATCTTTAGAAGTTGCTACTACCTGTGAACAGATTCGTTTTCCATATGTTTTTTCATCACCAAATAAACCTCCGGACTGTGGCTGACGTAGAATATCATCCGACGTTAAATTCCTGGATGCAGTCAATTCTATGATTAAAGGTGCTTTCTCTGTTAAAGCCAATTTACAATCCAACTCATAATGGTCTCCTCCATCCTTAAACTCCACAGTTTGTCCGGTAAGAACTTTACATTGTTCGATAGAGATAACCGGCAGTTTAGGTAATGAAATAATACCGATTTGCGATTGAAATACATGTACATATATTTTGTTATTCCGAAAAGTTGTACCACCCCAACTTTCCGGGAGCCACGGACCACCGTGCGTTTTATAGATACTTTCCCCGTATGCCTCAAGAAATTCTCCGGCATCAATCAGTGAGTTTTTTTGTTTCTCATCCCATTCCCCATTCCATTTCATTCCCCAACTCAACAACACATTGCCATTTCCAATTGCTGTAGATTGTATGTTACGAAAAACCTCCAACGGACCTTTTACACGGGTCGGAGAATATGCCCAAGTATCACACAGACACATGCAAGTCTCCCACATACGACGATCTTGAAACATACCTATACGTTGTTCGGGAGAATCATAATCTCCCGGCAAACTGGCTCGGTTGTTAATTATGATTCCGGGTTGTAGTTCTCGTATCATCCGTGTTAATTGTTCCGCATCCCACATGTCAGCCGTAAACATACCGTTCCAATAAGAAGCATCGAAGTTGAACATGTCGATTTTCCCATAATTGGTACAAAGTTCCCGTACAGTATTGAACATATATTCGATATATTTACGATGCTTCTTTCCTGGCTTAACAATTTTACCCTCTTTCGCTCTGAAATAAGGAGCAGAAGATATACGTTCTATTGTGGTTGTATCTATCGGTTCATAATCTGGATGATACCAATCCCTTTGCGAAAAATAAAAACCGACTTTCACATTTGCCATACGACACGCATCGACTACCTCTTTCACAAAATCTTTCCCGTAAGGAGTATTTGTAACCTTAAAATCTGAATACTGAGTATCGTAAAAATGAAAACCATCATGATGTTTAGCCACGACAACCACATATTTCATACCAGACTTGCGAATAATATCAGCTAATTCCTCTTTTGAAAATTTCTCCAGTTTCAGCCGATCAGGCCAGGAAGTCCATTCGCTACGCGGATAAGCACCTTCACTCTTGTCGGGAGCTACCCCGTCAGCCATTCCCCAACTCAAATCCCGATTTTTATAAGCACCTAAACCAAAGTGAATATACATTCCGTAACGGACCTCTTTATACCACTTCATATCAGCCTCGGATGCGAAGTTGCTGTTGTTCCATTCCGCATCCGGCATGATATGAACTAAATAAGGACTAGCTTTATATATTTGTTCCAATGGACTCCCCTTGAAATCACTCTCTTTCACAGTCCATTGGGCATTTAATGTTCCTGCCAATACAGACAGGAACATTAAACAATAGAATCGTTTCATACACTTGTTCCTTAAAATTTATATTCTTATTCAAAATTGATTGGAGTCATTGAAATAGATGCCAAATCAGCCTGTCCGCCTTCAGGCATGCAAACAGTCACCGTATGTATACCAGGCTTATCGAAACGAATCCAACCAATCGGTCTTTTCTGAAAAGCAGACGATACACTTTGTTGGTTTTGTGCAATATGCCCTTCATCTGTTTCTACCTTCCATACCGGACGTTCTTTACCTCTTACTTTCAGATCTACTTGATATACGCCAGGAGTTTTAACTTCAATATTCCAGGCAACATTACCTTTACGGTTGAGGTCGCTTATGCAATATACATGTTTCCATTCGCCAAATTTTTCCATCCAACTAGATTTATAAACATGACAATTAGCAGCTTTTGCAAACTTAACCGATAAGTCGTTTATTCCTGTTTCAGGATCCAAAGCCAAAGTATTATTTACTATAATCTCACTATCCTTCATTTCCAATTCGATGACAGTTATCATCCGGTCCGGCTTTTGGAAAGGTACTTGAAATACTGTCCAGTTATCTTCCTTTTCAAATTTAATTCGTTGTTTTTTCTTTTCACCAAGAATTCCGGCTGAGACTATTTCCGTTTGTAATCCGGGTAAATAAAGTTTACCAGACGTTGGCCATTCATATACGTTCAAATATAGTTTGTTACCTTGTTTCACGACGTCTCCCCACGGAAGTGCATGTTTCCACGGAGAAGGTTCCGCTCCATAAATAACTTGAGGGTAACGGGCAATCCATTTCCCGGAAGCACGCAAAGTCTGTGAAACGAATTCCGGAACATTTCCCATTCCATCAGGACCTATATTCAACATATAAGTACCTCCACGGGCAATAGTAGAGATCAGATATTGCAAAATTTGTTTCGGAGATTTCCAGTTTTGATCATACCAAGCATACCCCCATGCGTCATTTGTCACGTCAACACTCTCCCATAGGCCATCGATATTTTCTAATGGGACTTCCATATCTCCTAATGTTTGGTAGTCTCCTAAATTATAACCAATACGCCCGGAGACAAGCGCCCGAGGCTGATTCCGATGTACAACTTCAACTAATTTCTCTGCATATTTTTGGGGTATATCTCCCGGTGTATCGAACCAAATTAGCTCCATATCACCATAATTTTTAGTGATTTCTTCCACTTGTGGTAAACATTTCTCATGGAAATAATCATCAAACGTCCGGGGATTCCCATCTTTATCCACTCGGGGAGCACCGGAAGCACCGGGATGAGTCCAATCTTGATTATGCGAATAATAGAATCCAAAACCCAGTCCCAGCTTTTTACAAGCATCAGCCAGTTCTTTCATCGGATCACGGGCAAAGGGGGTTGCATCCACTATATTAAATTTGTCACATAAGGAATGATACATGGCAAAACCATCATGATGCTTACTTGTAATAATGATGTATTTCATTCCTGCATCTTTAGCCAACTGTACAATTTTCATCGCATCGAAATCTTTGGGATTGAACGAACGACTAACAGCTTTATATTCATCCCGATTTGCATTGGCCATATTCTCATTAATCATCCATTCTCCAATACCATAATATGTTTTACCATTCCATACATTTCCCAGATGGGAGAATAAGCCCCAATGAATGAACATGGCGTAATTTCCCCATTCAAACAAATGACCGCGTTTCTCTTTCAGTTCCTTGTTCTTTGCTTGCTGATCCCCCCACATTTGATCCATTCGCTGTTGAGCCAAAATGGTCGTGACTGTTACTATCAGCATGAAACCTCCCAATATAATTTCCCTTAAAATTTTATTCATCTAACGTCATTTACAAATTTATTATTCCTTCTTAAACCTACCTCAATATTGAATCACATTAAACTCTTTAATAGACGGAGGAGCCAGAGCCTTTGTTATTTCCAACCGGATTTTAGAAGCACGATACGACTGTGGGAAACGAATTACTTTACAATCTCCCATAGACTCGTTATCCAAATATATGGTTCTCCATTCATTTTGGTGGAAAATAGCGATATTATATTCTTGTATACGATTGGAACGGTAACAAGAAAAACCATCCTGTGAATAATCCTCATCTTGGTATTCAAAGATAGAGATTTTATTAAACGGCTTACTTTCATCCAATTCAATTGTCAAAGTCGCCAATGTGTCTGCTGAGGCCCAACGTGTTTGCATTCCCCCGTCGACCGCCATCCGGGCACCATATTTCTCCACATCTTTTCCGTAAACGGATGTGGCCCGGGCTGGTGCATGCATGGAAATGAATGTCCCGTTGGTCGGAAGAGGTTTGTTGGGTTTCAATCCGAGCCTGCGTCCCAAATCAATGATCGTATTGGCTTCATGTTCCCTGATCCGACCGGTTTGATCGGGAGGAATATTCATTACCAATGTATTTTGGTTGTCTGTACACCAATAAAACAACTCTTCCAATTCATCTAAGCTACGTGTCGGAATGGGGTCTTTTTTCCCGAACCATGACCAGTTTTTACTAATGCAAATCGTATGTTCAAAAGGAACATAATAAGATTTACCGTCATGCAGGTATTGCTTCTTATCCCCTTTATGTGCAATCTTCGGATCCCACAAACGGAAATCACTCGGGAAATATTGGAAAAAGTATTTATTATCCGTGATCATAGAGTCAGGTAAAGCCGATTTACGCTCGTTCTCTTTATAGACAATCGTATGATTCACACCAATGGCACAATGGGGTTGTAGCTTTTTTACCAAGCCATAAACACGCGGCAAGTTCCAATCTTCCGGTTTCCTGTCCCATCCCCCATCAAACCAAAGTTCACAGATCGGGCCATAATTAGTGAACAACTCTGTCAACTGGTTACACATGTAATCCACATATTTTTCAGGATCTTCATCTTTATAAGAAGGAGCATTCCTGTCCCATAAGGAATAATAGACCGCAAACTTCAAACCATATTTTTTACATGCTTTAGATACCTCAGCAACCACATCTGTCTTTACAGGTGAAGAAGCGACATCATACTCCGTATATTTACTGTCCCAAAGACAAAAGCCTTCATGATGCTTAGTCGTGAGCAGTACATAACGGAATCCGGCGTCATGAGCAACCCGTACCCATTGGTCACAGTCCAGTTTTGTTGGATTGTATTTTTCAACAGGAATAGAGCCATCGGACCATTCCGTCTCACCAAAAGTGTTTATTCCGAAATGGATAAACATTCCATAGCCTCGCTCTACCATCTTCTGTTGAGTAGGATTAGGACGCTCAGACGGAACGATTTTCTGTCCGAAAGTTCCTGATGATCCAATCAATATCAATAAAAATATCAAATAATATAATCGTTTCATATCTCAGTTTTTAGTTCCTGTCTAAAAACAGAAGGTTTAAAGCCTATCGGTCATTAAATTCTTCAACTGCATCAAACATCGCAATAATATTAGCCGGCGGAACATCCGGCAGGATATTATGTACAGTGTTAAAAACAAAACCGCCACCGTCCGACATGATCTCCAAACGTTGCAAAACCTGTTCGCGAACCTGCTCCGGTGTACCGTTATTCAGAGTGCCGACAGTTTCCACACCACCACCCCAGAAAGTACAATCCTGTCCGAATTCTCTTTTTAGAAACTCAGGCTCCATATCCACAGCATTGGTCTGTACCGGGTTGAAGATCTCAATACCAGCCTCTATCAAGTCAGGCATTAAGGGAGAGATGGAACCGCAAGAATGGATAAAAGTATGCATCTGGCTATGCGACTTTACATAATCACACAACTGTTTATGACGGGGTTTAAAGAGCATTTTGTATGTATCAGGGTCCATAAACGGACCGGTCGTCATCCCCAGGTCATCGCCAAAACGGATAATATCCACGATGTCGCCAACAGAATCACAGACTTTTTCCAAAGTAGCCAGATGGCGTTTCAACAATTCGTCCAGTACACGTTCTACCTGGTCGGGGTCGCAAAGCAAGTCCATCAGGAAATTATCCATCCGCCGCAGGAAAGTTCCCCACTCGAAAAGATTACAACCGCAAACGATCATCAGTGCCTTATCTGTTGTTTCACGCAGGTGAAGGGCATTCTTACGCAGTTGTTCCCAAAAACCGGGGTCGGCAGCATGATCCCAGGGACTATGCACATAACGAGACCAAAGGACACGTCCCATTTCCGCATCCAACCCTTCGTAACTATCCGGATAACCATCTACATAAGGGAAATAAGACTGGTCAAAAAAGGTGGCACCTTTCGGCATCATAGCCAGTAGGCGCTTGCCGTCGGTATCGTAACAGTGATACGACCCGTTAGGCTGGACTACAGGATTGAACCAAGCAGGATACAACGCTTTGTCACCATTTGCCAGAATCGTGTCATGCCAATCAGACGGCTGTACATTAAAAGTACGACCAATGTCAAGGACATCAATACCGAACTGATCGATAATCGACATATCCGGCTGTGCCAGTTGCTGCACGACATCGTAAATTTGAACCGGGAGATCTGTACGTCCTAGGTGTTTTAATAAATTGGAATAGGCGATCGCAGAGATGCCTGAACTGGGAGTTGCCCCCATATCGACCGGCACACGGTCGGGCTCTTTATGAGCTATTGCAGCTAAAACGCGTTCTCTTGAAGTCATAATTTTCAATTCTTAATTCTTAATTTTCAATTTCCATTACTCTCCCCCGCTCATTCCTATAATAAACGAAGCAGCGATCAGAACTATCAGGCCGGCATACATCCAAGCTTTTGTTTTTGTATCAGTAGCTTTCCATTCTCCTCGATACAATCCCCAAAGGGTTGCAAAGACAATGGTCAGCGACATCAGTATCCCCCAGGCGGTAAACGAAAATTCTCCCATCCGACTCTTTCCCATGCCATAAAATATAAAGTTGACGAACCACAGGAAACCGGCCAGGCCGCAATACAGATAGTTACGGGAGACAGCGATATCCTTCGTTTCAACAAAAGCCTTCAGGTTGTTATTCTTTTTCGACAGGAAGAGACACCAGATCGCGGTGATCAGAAAAGAGCCGCCAAAGAGCACAAAAAAGACAGGTAACGTCTGAAACAACGGATCGATACCAGATGTGACCAAAGCAGACGAGATACCATTCCCCTGCTCTATCCCCAATGCCTGTGAAGCCCCTGTTATGCCGACAAAGAAGACAAGTACCAATCCTTTCCCGAAGTTCAACTCCGGATTAGCTTCCGATCCCGCCCCCTTATCTTTCCGGTAACCGGCATATCCGCTCAGAGCTATACCGACGGCAGCAATCAAAAGGCCGGCAATCAGCATTGTTCCGCCGGATTGCTGCAACAGTATAGTTAACCGCCCATCAATAGCCGGCGGAATGATCGTGCCCAATATCATCATCAATCCGAGGGAAAGAGAGAAACCGAGCGAAAGTCCCAGATAACGGAGTGACAAACCAAATGTGAGATTACAGATTCCATAAATAATTCCCAAAAGGAATATCCATCCCAATGTTCGTGACGGGACACCGGACAATACATCCATAAATCCCGGACAAAAAATAAGACAGGCTACTACTGGTACTATTACATAGGCGAACAAACTATATATCAGCCAATAGTTCTCCCACGACCAGTTACGGGTCTTACCAAAAGGGATGGAGAAACTCCCGGACGAAAAAGCGCCGATAGCGATCAGTCCGATTCCAAATAATAATTCAAATGTCATATATTCTTATTGGTTTTTTCTTCTAATATTTCTATACACACAAGAGGAACTGTTGCAAATATCACAGCCATAAGACCGTTTCTTCACCTCATCCCCTATTCCTATAATTCCGCTGACCGATTTAATCGGTTGCATCAAACAAGAGTCATTGATCGTTATTCCAGTCGGATGATCGCCAATATAAGAGAACAGATCACGCTGACCAGACAAAGCCCATTCACAATAACCGGGACTATACCGATTCGTGATCTTCTTGCCCCGAGCCGTTATTTCTTCTTCCAAACAACACTGAACTTTATCCATGGCATTCTCTACGGTAGCCGAACCAATCGACTCGACAACAAAGGCTTCCAGAAAATCGCCGTTCTGCTGATAGGCATGGGACAGATCTGTAAATGTTTTTCCCGCTGTACAAAGAAATAATGCAATCTCTGTGGCACCGGTCATATAACCGCTGATCTTACGTCCGGTATGCAACGGACCTGGTGAACAAAAAACTGTACCTTCCCTTATATCCAGTCCTTTACAATCCAGTATCCTGTATCCTCCGATGATCTCCTTTGAATTCGCCAGTCCGGAAAAAGTCTTCTCTACAATCTCCGAGACAAGCGAATAACTTTCTGCATCCGGGATTTGCAGATACTCCATCAGAACAGACTTTTCCGGCTTGACCTCTTCAAATGAAAATGTATATGAGCGAAACATCATTTCACTCCATTAAAATCAGCAACAGCCTTATAGAACGCTTTGATATTAGCCTCCGGAACCAAAGGCGGCATATCACAGCCGGAGGAGATAACAAAGTTTTTATACTGTGCAGTTTTTGAAAGTAGCTCGGCAGTAGTTCGGTACACCTCTTCCGGTGTGGCTTGCTTCAGAATACCGACAGGGTCGATGTTTCCCATCACGACCAAGTCCGACGGGCACTGCTCCAACGCCTCAACCATATCTACCGCATTTCCAAAATGCAATGCTGCTGCACCGGAGTCGATCATCGCCTGTGTACATTGGCCTTTATTCCCGCAATTATGCAGGATTACCACAAAATCATCATCTTGCACCGCCTCCACAATCCGTCGGACATAAACGGTTGAATACTCCTGACAATCCTCATTGGAAAGCAGTCCGGCAGCCGGTTCGGCCATGATCACGCCTGTCGCACCGATCGCTTTCAGTTCCCGGCAATAAGCCGTAATATAGGCCGTACATTTATCCAATAAGGTTTTAATCACATCCGGTTCGATATAAATGCCGACCATGATCTCAGACATGTCATAAAGTCTTCCCGCCAAAGAGAAAGGGCCGATACAACCGGACAAGACAGGCTTGTCTTTGATGTTCTCCACTGCCAGGCGATTCGCTTTCAGATATTCCGGCATTCTTCCGGCAGCCAAAGAGGGAATTTGCAGATTGTTCACGCTCTCCTCATCATAAACCAAACGTCCCGTAACACTGGGTACTTCATCTTCCGGCATGCTGATCGTACAACCAAATGCCTCCGCCTCGACCGTCAGATCCATGATGACCGTGCAAGCCTTCGTATCATAAGTTTCCGTCACATGACGGATTGCCTGATAATGGATTTCTCCATCCGTAACAGCATCAACCACCTTTTTCCCGATCGCTTCAATACCGGGATGGGTCATAATAGGGATGGCGATCCGTTTGTCACTATCCTGTAATTGTTTGATAAACTTATTCATACGTTATCAGGCTACGATTGAATCCAACCAGTTGATATCATCCTGTGGATCACGAGCATAAGCATCAGCTCCGATCTTTTGTGCAAACTCCGCATTCAACGGCGCACCACCGACAATCACTTTCGTGCCAGGATGTTTTGCCCGGATAGCTTCAATCATCGGTTGCATATTACTCATGGTTGTAGTCAGCAAGGCAGACATGCCGCAAACAGCTCCCGGATGTTCGTCCAATGCCTGAATATACTTCTCGGCCGGCACATCCGTCCCCAGGTCGATCACTTCCCAACCGGAACCTTCCACCATCATACCCGTCAGGTTCTTGCCGATATCGTGCAAGTCGCCCATAACGGTACCGATAACAAATACTCCTTTACGTTTGATCTCACCATTCTGAAAATAGGGTTTCAGGTGTTTCATGGCACTGTTCATTGCTTTAGCCGACAGCAACATCTGCGGTACGAATATCTTCCCTTCCGTAAACTTATTACCGACCCGGTTCATTGCCGGGATCAAGGCTTCATTCAGTATCGATTGAGGAGATAAACCATTCTCTAATGCCTCGCGAGTCAGTTCGTCTGCCCCTGGTTGTCCTTTCATTGCCGGAGGATAAGGTGATGTCAAATTGATCTTACCAAATTCCACGCATTCGCCAAGTTTACTAATAATGTCATTCATGTTCAATAATATTTAAAGTCTATTCTACTTACAAGTATATTCAGTCTGTATGGAAAACTTCTTCCATAGCCGCCCACCATTCTCCGGTGACACGATTTTCTACCGGTTGCTGGCAAGGGTCAGTGAGCTTCCACCATTCCTGCGTGGTCGGATCGGCAGCCATTCGTTGCATATCCTTTTCATAATCATCCCCGATATATTCAAAATAGCTAAACAACA
Organism: Parabacteroides caeci; assembly: GCF_023656795.1. NCBI lineage: Bacteria > Pseudomonadati > Bacteroidota > Bacteroidia > Bacteroidales > Tannerellaceae > Parabacteroides > Parabacteroides caeci. Next base: position 57,120 of record NZ_JAMOKT010000017.1, on the reverse strand, counting down.
ATCCGTCTTTGTAATAGATAGAATAGTTGCGAATATTACACTTCCGGATCATCTCCAGTACACCCGGCCATACGGCAGCATGCAATTTCTTGTATTCCTCCAGTTTTTCGAGCTTTACACCGATAACACTTCCATAACGTTTCATATTTTTCTGTTTATTAGATTAAGTGTGAACAAAAGTAGCAGAAGTAAAAGAAGAGAAGTTTTCAATTTGCGTGGTTCTTTTGACTGTTTCCGAGATAACAATACGAAAGAAGGGAAAATCTTGCCGGATCTTCCCTTCTGAAATGTGTGATTCAATTAAACTTCCATTTGCCGTGGAATAATACTGTTTAATCTTACAACGTCCAAAAATATGAATAATAAGCATATTTTTGTAGCAGTATTCGAATAAAAACTTTAAATAATAACACTATGCATTTAAGAAAGACACTTCTTCCAGCCTTCCTGGCTGTATGTTTTACATTGTCATGTTGGGCCGGAAGTAAATATGAATCGAAAATCACTTCTTTGGAAAGTGAAAAATGGTGGGGAGGTATGGTTGGCTTAGGCTCTCAAATGCCTTTTAAAGACAACGTCCGTCTATTTGATCTAGCCTCTGAAAACCTGAACAATCAGAATGTACCTCTTCTTTTATCTTCTGAAGGAAGATATATCTGGAGTGACAAACCATTTTCTTTCAAGGTAGAGAACGGTAACCTGCAAATATTTTCAGATTATGAAAATCTGGAACCCGTATTAGCCGGTAATACATTGAAAGATGCCTATTTGGCAGCATCAAGTAAATATTTTCCCGTTTCAGGAGAGTTACCCGACTCTCTATTTTTCTCTATGCCGCAATATAATACGTGGATTGAACTGATGTATAATCAGAATCAAAAAGATATTTTAAAATATGCAGACAATATATTAAAGAATAAATTTCCGGTAGGAGTTTTCATGGTAGACGATAATTGGCAGAAACATTACGGTAATTTTGAATTCAAGCCAGAACGTTTCCCGGATCCGAAAGGAATGATCGACCAGTTGCACAAAGACGGATTCCGTATTATGTTATGGATCTGCCCTTTTGTAAGTCCGGATAGCCCTGAATTTCGCGAGTTACAGCAAAAAGGATACCTGATCAAGAAGAAGGGAACCAAGCAAGCCGCTATAATTCCCTGGTGGAATGGATACAGTGCTTGTTATGACTTGAGTAATCCGGCTGCAGCAGAACATTTGAAACAGCAGTTACGCAATATGCAGACGCAATACGGTGTCAATGGTTTTAAATTCGATGCAGGTGATATCGGTCATTATAATGATCCGGAACTAGAGTTTTATAATAAAAAGGCAACATCAGTCGACATGTGTGAATATTGGGCAAAGATAGGGTTAGATTTTCCTTTCAATGAATACCGTGCCGGTTGGAAAATGGGTGGACAGGCTTTGGTTCAACGCTTGGGTGATAAAGATTATTCATGGAATGCTGTAGGGCTTCTTATTCCTGATATGATCGCTGCCGGATTATTAGGATATGCATACGCTTGTCCCGATATGATTGGCGGAGGCCAGTTCGGTTCTTTCCTGGGGGTAGACAGACCAAACTGGATCAGGATTTGATCGTTCGTTCCTGCCAGGTTCACACATTAATGCCTATGATGCAGTTTTCTGTAGCTCCCTGGCGTATTCTCGATGAAAAACATCTGGCTATTTGCCGTGAATATGCCCACTTACATGAGAAAATGGGTAGTTATATCCTGGAACAAGCCCGCAGGTCCGCACAAACAGGTGAGCCTATTCTCCGCCATATGGAATATGCGTTCCCCCATCAGGGATTCGTGGATTGTAAAGACCAGTTTATGCTGGGAGATAAATATTTGGTAGCTCCAATCCTGACCAAAGAACATACTCGTAAAGTAATGTTACCCAAAGGGCAATGGAGGGACGATACAGGCAAGAAATTTCGTGGACCGAAAACAATAGAGGTGGAGGCTCCGCTGGAGAGATTGCCTTGGTTTGAAAAAGCCAAGTGAAATCATTCCTCAATGTGTTTTTATTTTCACGTTTCAGGTTTCAGAACCTTTTTACCTTTAATATTTAAGCCTACCAGCTGAAAGGATCTTTACAAAAGTAAAAAAGGTATTCCACGGGAGATAAACCACCGACAGTTTTCCAAACGTGTAGGCATCCGGACTCAACCACTGCCTACACATTTTTAATAGACAAGCATCCGTTTTTCACCTTTCAGACACATCCATTGAATTTTAAAGGACAAATAAGACTGAAACCTGAAACGTAAAAATAAAAATATCTTGAGAGGATAGCCGACTTATTGACATAACCGATAATACTATAGTGTTATCTATTCTCACACAGTAGTGTTCGTAATGTTAACATTACTGTGCTGGCACGATAACATTACTATTACCATGTTAATCACTGTAAGACTATTTATTTTTCACGAAAAAATACCTGATCACCGACATTCATTTTTACTTCGAGTATATTCTTGTTTTGTATTTTATATGGAGCAGAACAAACAAATTCTCCCTTAAAAGGATTGTCTAAACGAAGTATTCCTCCTTTTTCCGAAACAATCTTAAGGCAAGAGAGCTTTCCTCCGACACGGTCTGCCGAAACTAAAAATGCTCCCATCGCACGTAATTTATCAAAAGAAACATCTTTCCAGCTATTGGGGATTGCAGGGAAAACCCGAATCGTTCCGGTATGGCTTTGCAACAACATTTCTTGTACTCCTGCAGCAAAAGCCATATTTCCTTCTAATGTAAAAGGGCGGTAAGTAAACCGGGATTTCCCCGAATTAGTTTGGTCTCCATTCGCATGAAATGTATTCGGAAGACAAAAACAATTTGCAAAATCACGTAATGCTTGTGCTGCACCTTCCCCGTCAAAAGCCCGTGCCTTCAAATTCGCCAACCATGAAAAAGAATAACCACACCATTGGCTACTACCCTGTTTATCCAATGATTGAATACTCTCATCAATAATACGAGAGTCAGATACTCCATTCGCTTTATCAATGATCCCCAATGGATGGATGGCCAACAGATGGGAAAAATGTCGATGCGAAGCCGCATAAGGATGTCCGGGAGCAATGGTCAACCCGCCATTCTTATCCAAATCATAACCTGGCAATTGAGACAAAATAGTATCCCAGTGATTTGCCTCTTGAGACAACCCAAGTTCCAATGCCAATTCGGAAGCAGCCATAAAAGCAAAACGCACTAATGCACGATCAAAGTTTGTCATTTCCATAAACCATGCATCCATACGGTTATCATTATATTCAGGAGATGAGCTAAGGGGCAAAGAACGTATGCCATCCCGTAATTCCATAAATTCTTCCAAATAAGTCACCACCTCTTTCACATACGGATAAGCACGTTCTTTCAAAAAATCTTTGTCTTGCGAATATTTCCAATGCAAATAAAAATGTTGTGACAACCAAGCAGAAACAGTCGGTCCCAAAGAAAATTGTATCCAACCTCCCATAGGTTCTCCTTTCAATGTACAGACACCAGGTACATTCAATCCGTTTGTCCCAAAATATTGTTTTGTATAAGCCTTGTTGGTTTCTCTTTGATTCCACAACGTTTCCAAATAACCATAAGCTTCATTTAAATGGTTTCCGGTATAATAGGGCCAATAACTCAATTGCGTATTCAAATCATGATGATAATCTCCTTTCCAAGGAGGCAAGCGTCCGTTATCTGCCGTCCATATAGACTGCAAGGAAATTGGATAAGAATCACTTCGAGCTATACATCCCATTTTATATAGTTCATTATAATACTGCTTTTCTATTACAGAATCTGGAAGTTTGATAGATGACTGAGCATAAAACAAACGCCACCAATCCAAATGAGAACCGTATGCTTCTTTAATACCTGTTTGTAAAGCTTCATCAACTAGTTGACTCGCATCTTCATCCGTTTCAGACGATGTGATACACCAAACTCCTGTCAACATATTTTCTTTATATTCCCATTTTACAGCTACTTTGTATTTAAAATTCCCCCAACCGACCTGTTCATAGACTATTTTATTTTCATTCCGAATAACATCTCCTTTTTTATAGCCTAGTTGACTTAAACTAAATTCACTATGATCATTTACGGTAGAAACAGTTTCTTCTGTGTATGCAGGTGGAATTATTGAAGGTATAAAGTCTTCTCCAACATTCCCTGCAATAAACCACCCGATGGGTTGACAAGCATGTACAAAAGTTTGGAATTTCATACCATTATTCCATTCTATATGACAGACTGCCTGATTCAAATAAAGATGAACATCTTTTAATTCACCCATTTTTGAAAGATCAAATTCAAGTGCTGCTCCAGGAATTTTGGTAGGCCCAGCATAACCCTTTCCACCCAAATTGTACCAATTTTGAACTGTTTTATACTCATTCTTTTTCACATGATCATATACCCATTTAAAAGTATATTGTTCTCCACTAAATTCGTCCAACGGACGTAAATCCCACAAGTCGGAACGGTCTAAAGCTATCCGAAGAGCTTGTCCTTTCTGCCAAATGAGCGCACCAACTGTCCCATTTCCCAAAGGAACTGCTTCATCCCAAGTTGACGATAAGTTTTTATAAATCAAATCATTGCTGGATGATTCTGTTTGCAGTATCGAATTGCCTGTACATCCGATCAATACAAATAAAAAAAATATAAATATCAATTGTCTCATTTTACGTAAGAATTAAATTTTAAAATATAAGATGCCGTTCCGTCATTTCCATCTTTATTTATGCCAGAAGGAACATACAGATAGGCTGGTTCATCATTAATTAATAAAACTTGTGGACGTTCAAATTTCAGATCCGTACCATATAACATTTTCCCATTTACTAAAGCCTCCTTACCTACATAATCAACAAATAAATTAAAACCAGGTTCACGTTCTGTAAAATTAATTCCATCTTCAGATTTCCACAGAATACCACCTCCTCGCTTTAATAATCCAATGTTGTCTGTCGTCAACAAGCAAATTTTATTTTGATAAACAAAGGCATACCCATCTTCTATAGGCATATCGTTTTTCGTTACAGGTTCAGGAAATTGTACATAAGGACCTTCTATCTGTTCAGCAAAAGCAACACCCATTTTTATTCCTTCATCTGTTTTAGCTTTAAAATATAACAGGTATCCACCATTTGGATGTTGCAAAAGAGCTGGATTCGTGACTCCACATTTTGATTTATTAGTCCAAAAGAATTTATTTTCAGATGGTTTTAACAACAATCCATCTTTACCCACTTTTTTCCAAGGACCTTTCAAACTTTCAGCAACCATCATTCCAATTTTTTGATTGGAAGAATGAGGAGGACTTTTATAATTATCATTTGCTATATACAATAATACATATTTATTCCCAACTTTATGAATAGCAGGATTACAAACACCATACTTATCCCAAGTATCTTTTCCTGAACCTGTTAATACAACTTCTACAAATTTGAAAGGGCCTTCCGGTTTATTCGCTACATAATGAACAATCTCACTATGTGAACGCCAACCAGGATCCACCCCCAATTTATTACTCCAGCGAGCAACAAATAAATGAACTTTACCCGTTTCATCCATAATTGGAGAAGACCCCCAAATATGAAATCCTGGTTCCTCAATTGCAATTCCTACATACTGCCAATGATCAGCAAAACTATCTTTTCTGAACGCAGTTGTTTGAGAAGCACTCTTCTGTACACATAAAATAAATACAATAAACACACAAAATGATATATATTTTCTCATAATTACCATCATTTAAATTGCGGAGGTGTTGTTAATGTTGCACCTTGATTATATTTCTGATTATTAGGCAAACCTTTTTTACCGATACCATCTTCCATCAGTTTTTTTAAATTCGACAAATAAGACTGATATATTGCACGGGGTTGTACATTAAATTTTTTACACAAAAAAGCAGCCATTCCAACCACTTCTCCCATCATTCCCGTCGTACGCATAACACGCACAGTTCCCAAAGCAACATGGGTCACGCTGATATTACGACCTGCCATAAATAGATTGTCTATATTCCGAGAATACAAACAACGATAAGGTATCGGATATGGGTAAATACTAATATGTTTGGCTATTGATTTGAATTCTCTACCGGGGAATTTTTGGCTGTTATCGGGGTCCGGATAATGCAAATCTATACTCCACGTCGTAGCTGCCGTCCCGTCTTCATGAGCCACATATTTACGGAGGTCATCTTCCTTCAATATATAATCGCCCATCAAACGCCGAGATTCACGTTTACCCGAAACGTAAGCAACCCAACCCAACTTACGGTTGCGATACTGGGAGTTTTCCTTCATGCGGTTTTTCAAATAGCTCCAATTGGAATAAACGACCAGTAATCCATAATCACGTATACGTTCGAAATCTTTTATTTGGTCAAAATTCATTCCTGTTTCCCAAGTCCATTCTCCCATCATGACCTTTTCCGAATTTTCCTCGTTAAATTCCACGCCATAGTTGAAATAAGGAAATGCAGAGGGTTTCTTGTTATCGACCGAATACCATTGAACCGAAGCTCCCATTGTCATCTTATCCGCTTTCACCGGTGCAGTGCTTTCTCCAAATTCTTCCCGACTTTCACGTCCCATACGATAATCGGCACCTGCCAGATAACCGATAGTACCATCCCCGGTACAGTCTGAAAACAAAGGAGCCTTAAATTCTAACTCTTCCCCGCTTTCAATATGTTTCGTAATGACGGAAGTGATATTATTGCCCTTTTTCGTCACACCAACAGCACGACAATTCAAGAAAAGAGTTATATTCTTTTCATTTTTCAACCAATCCAGTTTTTTCTGATCTTCGTAATATTCTGCCGGTTGCGCATTTCCACCGCGTGTCGGTCCGAATTCTTTCTGGAGGTTGCCAAGTTCCTTATAGAGACCTGCCTCTATCCGTCCCCCTAAATGGACACGTATCTCAGAGCTATTATTTCCTCCGACAACCGGACGGTCATTGATCAAAGCGACTTTACATCCTAGCCGGGCAGCAGAAACTGCCGCACTCATCCCCGCAATACCGGCACCCACTACTACCAAGTCGTATTGACCTGCCAAAGTTGGTTGGTCAGGCAATCCTATTAGTTTACGACGAAAAACTTCTAGAGACTTTACATCAGAAGGAGGTATTTTCCCTACTTCCTTCGTAAAATAAATAGCATCGCAACGACCGTCGAACCCAGTCAAATCATGTAATTTTACGATCATTTTTTGATTTTTTACCGACACCTTTCCTGCAGATTGCCACATCCAACCCGAACCTTCAGCACCCAGCGGAGAGACTAACTTCTTATTGCCGACAGACAAACTGAATTTTCCAGGACCTTCACCCTCTTTCCAAGGCGAGGTCCAATTATATGTACGGACATATACATAATAAGTCCCTGTTTCCGGAAAAGCGACTTCCGTATAGGCATCTTCAACTGGTTCGCCCATGCCATGAGCCAATAAGTAAGGCGACCCCATCAAATCCATAAACTGTTGGTCGACTACCCAGCCGCCTTTATGGGTAAAACTCTCTGCTTCGACAAGCAATTCACTGCCACTTACTTTCCCTATTATGAAAAGGGAGGAGAATAATATCAAAAAGATTTGTTTCATTTTTACTCTGCTTTTTTAATTATTAAATTCCGGCATAGACAAAGGTATCCGCCCATTAAATGAATGTTCCCGAAAAATACCATTAGTATGAACGCTAAACGTTCCGAACAATAAAGAAGGGATTCCTTTTTCATTACGATATAAAAAAGGGCGTTCTATATGATTTTTTTTAGCATCATAAATTGTCCCATCCTCCCATTCTAATTGAGCTGGTAAGACCTTCGGGCAAGTTGCAACTCGCCAATTTATAGCATCATCCGACACCATCAATGCCAGTCCACCGCTATCTTCTCCCGTAAATTGAGCGACAACATCACGAACTATTGCAAAATACTGATCTTTCTCCTTATCATACCAAAGGTAAGGATCTTCTGCTACCATTCGGGCAGTTGAATCTTCCGGTTGAAATATCAATTGATTCGTTTTAACAAATGGTCCTGTCGGTGAATCGGCAAAAGCAACACTAAAACGAACAGCCCCACCCCCCTGTGTACCATTCTTGCAAACAGCCTTATAAAGCATGACTATTTTCCCATTTCTCCCGACACATATGGCAGGATTATTTACACACATGGCATCAAAAGCCGTTGTATCATCGCTGACAGTCAAAACAGGTTTATCCGAACGAACCCAAGGCCCCTCTGGTTTATCTGCCACAGCTACTCCTATTCGTTGTTTGTTCCTACGACTCCACCATCCGTCTCCATAAGGAGTCAACTTTTGATCCGCCTTTAATATTTCTCCCGTAGTTCCTATATAATACAAATAATACTTACCATCTTTCAACACCATATAAGGATTGTGCGTCATAGCACCATCCCAAAACTCCAATCCTCGTGCTGGTAAAGCCGTTTTTACAAACCGGAAAGGTCCTTCCGGCTTATCAGCCACAGCATATGCTATTTCCGAATGGCTAATCCATGATTCATGCCCGGATTGCCGAGGCCAACGAGAGAAATAAAGATGATATTTATTATCATACCCTTTTACCATGCTTGCCCCCCAAATATTCCAAGCAGAATCCTTTTGTACATTCCCCACAGGAATCGGTTGTATCATTTCTGCTAAAGAATATGTTTTCCCCCAATTACGACTCTTTTTTCCGCAAGAAGCAACCATAAAACTCCAGGTCACAAACAAAAAGAGCATCAATCTTTGTCCCATTTTCACATTCATTCGTCCAAAATTAAAAAAATCAGTTACACTTCAATGGTATATGTATATTATAAGTATGATCATACTGCGAATTGGGAGAGACCGCCAAAAAAAGTCCTTTCGGTTTCCCGTTTTCCAAATATAATTGAGGACGTTCCAAATAAGCGACTGTATCCCGGTTCCCATTTTCCCAATGTATACTTAAATCAGAAACTAAAGTATGTTTTGACATTTGCCAGTCAAAACCATTTACAGAAGTAAACAAAGCCAAAGAACGCCCGATCTTTGTAAATTCACCTTTCATATCTTTTACGATAGCATAATATCGATTATCCTGATACCAAATATAAGGGTCTTCAGCGGGGAAAAAAGAATTATCCTTTGTAAAAATCGGTTTCATATTTTTAACGAAAGGTCCTGTCGGAGTATCTCCCAGCGCAGACAAATGCACAACAGGCCCGCCAAAAGGTAATGGTTTTTGCTTAGCTACCGCTTTATATACCATCAATATTTTTCCATCCGGCCGTTGTACAACAGACGGGTTATTAGCAGCCAACGCATCCGCTGCTGTGGAATCGGCAGACACATTGATAAGCGGCTTGTCAAAACGCTTCCACGGCCCGTCCAAGGAAGTAGCCACAGCCACTCCTATACGCTGACTATTGCGATGCGTCCAATTCAAATCATTCTTCACATTAATACCGTCTCCGCAATTCCCGGTATAATACAAATAATATTTCCCATTAAATTTATGAATCGTTGGGTTATGTGTGGTAGTTCCATCCCAATAGCCTTTCCCTCTTGCCGGAAGAGCAACATCTTTAAATGTATAAGGTCCTAACAAATGATCTGAAACTCCATGAGCGATCTCCGAATGTGTAACCCAGGCCATAAAACCATATTTCTTCTCCCAACGAGAATAAAAAACATGATATTTACCATCTTCTCCTTTTATGGGAGATGCCCCCCAGATAAAATAAGCATTATCTTTTAACACTGCAGACTCTGGAACCGGCAACAATAACGAAGAAAAATCCATTTCCACAGCCTTTTTTTTAGAATCAGAACACCCGGAAAAGGAAAACGAAACAATTAAAACGAACACGATAAGTATCATAATTTTAACAACAGGTGGCAAGAGAAATTCAGAAACCTACAATCTTCTTACGATCTCTTACCACCATTCTTTATAGGTTAATATCCAGGATTTTGTTTTATATTCTCATTAATCAATATTTCTTTCGTTGGGATAGGCCATAAATACTGATGAGTACTAAAAGAACGTTGTATTAAAGGCATAATAACGCCCATTTCTTCTAATTTACTGAAATCAACAATACCATTTTCATCAATATCCGGAGTTGCTCCCCAAAACCAAAGACCTTTCGTTGTTACTTTTTCACGTAATAGTTCTGCCGGATACAATAATCCATAACTTTTGACACATAAAGCTTTTTCAGCAATTTTCCAACGGATCAAGTCGTAATATCTGGAATTTTCCCTTGCAAATTCCATTCTTCTCTCCATACGGACTATCGAACGCAACTTATCTTGATCCATAGATTCTATTTCCGGATAATTTTTCACATCTTCCAGGGGCACACCATAAGCCCTGGCTCTCACTAAATTCAAAGCCTTAATGACAGTATCATCTATTTGTCCTAATTCTATTTTCGCTTCAGCATACATCAAAAGCACATCTGCATAGCGAATAATAATATTATCGACTTCAACTCTATGTCCATTTAAAAGCCACGTATCATCAACCCCCTTTTTCCATACCAAACCATTATATGACGCATGTTGAGTATTTGCTTTCGTATCATTATTCAATTGCATTTTTCCAGTAGAATAGTTCATTACCTCCAAAGCATCCGGATGCGGATTATATTCAAATCCCAAAAATTCAGTTCCAAATGGCACGATAGTTTCATTACAACGTGGATCCCTATTTTTGAAAGGATCACGAGGATCAAATAATGGAGACTCATCAATAGGAAGTCCGTCCGTACAAGTATAGGATGCTAACAAGTCCCAACTAGGCGAACTTGCCGCCCATCCTCCATTATTTCGCGTAATATAAGGATCAGCCCATAATGTCACACCATCAGTTACCGAACGAGGCAAAGAAAAAATTGATTCTTCCGTATTATGTGTCGTTGACAAAAACAACTCTCCATAGTCTGGATATAATTTGTATTTATCCAGATTTATACAATCGTTCGTCGCTTCGACCACAGTAGCCCAATCATTTTGATAAAGAGCAAACCGAGCTTTCAAAGCCAAAGCGGCCCCCTTTGTTGCACGCTGAACTGCCCCTGTCTCCACAGGTAACAAATCTATTGCTTGATCAAAATCTGCATATATGGCTTTCACAACCTCCTCCTTCGCAGTACGTCCCATGGAAAAAGCTTCATCAATATCTATCTGTTCACATGTATAGGGAACATCACCAAAATAAAACACCAAATCCGAATACATGGCAGCACGTATAAAAAAAGCCTCTCCTTTCAATGTATTCTTTTTGACTTCAGTCAACTTACCTGCAGGAATTTTGTCTACTGCCGCCAAAATAGAATTAGCCCTTGCTATGGCTTTATACAAATTAGCCCATTTACCAGTAACTGTTGCGTCTTGCCCTGTTATCGTTCCGGCCACAAAAGAAGTGTTCGTATTTCTGTATGCCTCATTATCGGTCCAATCTTCTCCTATCCGCGACCAAAAAGCAGGTTTATACAAATCATTAAGTGCAATAGTGATTTCTTGTTCATCCGAATACCAATTTTCATTTGTACCCATTGCTAATGGATTCAAATCCAAGTCTACACACGAACTCAGAAAAATGATGCACAAGCCACAAACTATTTTTTCTATCTTTTTCATTTTTTCTACTTTAAAATTTAACAGACAAACCAAATAAACATGATTTTGTAACAGGATATCCAGTACCGGACATCTCAGGATCCCATCCCTTAGGATAATTACTAATTTGGAACAAATCGTTTGCAGAAACATACACACGTATTCGATCAATAAATAAAACATTAGTCACATTTTGTGGCAATGTATAACCCAATGTCAAATTTTTCAATCTGAGATATCGTCCATTAAACATCCAAAAATCAGACATTGCATAGTTGGCCGATGCATTTACATTACTTATACGAGGATAAACAGCTTTTGCGTTTTCTGCATCTGTATTATAACTGCTCCAATACTTACCCTCAATCAAACTCGGTGCATTAGCCCACTCTCCAGTCAAAGGACGCACCATCATCTGAGAATATCTTACATTTTGTTTTCCTATACCTTGGAAAGCCATTGAAAAATCAAAACCTTTATATCCAATATTAGCAGTACCACCAAACATAAAACGTGGTAAAGAACCACCTAACAATACACGGTCATACTCTGGTGAAATCTTACCATCCGGAACTCCATCAGGTCCTGATATATCCTTGTATTTTATATCGCCAATTTTAATATTGTTATTCAACTTAGGACCATTCAAATCTTCTTCTGTCAGAATAAGGCCATCACTTAAATAACCATACCATTCATTAAATTCACTTCCTTCCATTTTGACCTTTTCGCCTAAAAACTCAGTTCCTCCTAAATTCCCCATTTTAGAAACGAAGTCTGATAAGTTTACCGAAATACCGTATCGCCAATCACCTTTTTGATCATTCCATGATAAATCCGCATCATATCCGGTTGTATTCATTGTTCCTGTATTTTTTTGAGGATTGCCAAATCCTACATAACCCGGAATTTCCAACGCAAGCAACATATCTTTCGTTTTTTTCTTATAAAAATCAAATGTAAAACGCAATCGATTATTTAAGAATCCGGCATCCAGTCCCAGGTCGAAAGACTCTGTTGTTTCCCACGAAATATTTTTCAGTGCATAATTCAACTGAGCAGCAGAAAGATACGACAAAGGTTTGCCATTTTGGAAAAACAACACATTACCAAAACTCATTGCTGCCTGATAAGGATAATAATTAGGGTTTCCATTAGAATCAAGAATACGTTCATTACCCAAAGTACCCCATGAAGCACGAAGTTTCAAATTTGACAACCAGTCTATTTGCAGATTCTTCATAAAACTCTCTTCACTCAAAACCCAGCCAGCAGAGAATGAGGGGAAATTACTCCAACGATAATCTTTATGGAATCGTGACGAACCATCCCGGCGGAAATTCACTTGGAACAAATAACGGTTATCATAATTATACATTATACGTCCAAAATAAGAACGGTATGCAACCTCACTCGCATTACCGGAATTATCACGCATAGAAAGTGGACCAAGATTCAAATAAGGATAATTGCCCAATTCATACTGGTCACGAGAAGCCATTAAGTTTTCAAAAAAAGCATAATAACTTTCGTAACCAATCATCGCATTTATTCCATGACGTCCTAATTGCTTATCATAATTAGCTAAAAATTGTATCGTTACATTATAGTTATCATTTCTTTTTTCCGTTAGTTTTGTAGTTTTATTACTTCCTCTATACCCGACAATCGTATTAGGATCTTCCAATTTTGTATAAGGTACTGCTTTATGGAAACTTTTTATTTTATTGAAATTATAAGTTGGAGAAACAATACCGGACACAACCAATCCATCAAACGGTTTAAGATCCAAAGAAACCCTACCTCCTACTTGGTTAGACCATGTGTCTTGTGTTCCGGCTTCATGAAGGAACGACACGATATTTCCACCATCACGTCCTTCTCCATATCGACCATCACTCCAACGGGCAGCATAAATCGATGGCATTTGTAAAGCATGCGTAAACAAAGCATTCTGATTAACTGCTTCAAAATCTAACTGCGGTTGATGATTTTTAGAACGTTTGAAATTAAAATCGATCTTCGCCCCCAAATATTTATTGATTTTAAAATCATTATTTACACGCAACATAAATCTTTCATAGTATTGTACGTCCCATAAAGCATCCGTGCGGTCATAAGCCAATGAAGCATTTGTCTTCACATTCTTACTTCCACCAGCTATAGATAAAACATGGCTTTGCCGTGGGGCGGATGAGTTGAAAATTTCATCTTTCCAATTTGTAATAGGATATTTGTCCGGATTTTCCCGATTATATTGTATGTAATTTTCAATTAAATCTTGAGAATAAGTTTGGTTTTTACCTCCCGTAGGATTATCGTTATATCTAAGTTCATTCGTGACTTCCATAAACCTGACAGCCCCCATGCTTTCCGGCAGTTTAGGTAAAAACTCCAAACCATACTCAAACTGGTAATTCAAAGACAAATCATTTTCTTTTGCACGCTTCGTCGTAATCAAAATAACCCCTGAGGCTGCCCGAGAACCATAAATGGATGAAGAGGCTGCATCTTTTAATACAGTCATATTCTCTACATCATTGGGATTCACATCATTGATATTGCCAGGTACTCCATCTATAATTACCAATGGATTACTATCACCAATAGTCGTAACACCACGTACACGAATACTGCTTGCCGCTTCTCCCGGAGCCGTACCATTATTCCGGCTTACCATTACTCCTGAAACAGCTCCCTGTAAAGCGGTAGATAACTGTGTCGTTTTTCTTGCTGCCAAATCTTCTCCTTTAATTGCACCTACAGACCCTGTTAAATCTTTTTTCTTTACAGTACCATAGCCAATGACCACAACTTCCTCCAATGCTTGTGTATCTTCTTTTAACATAACATTGATCACACGCTGGTTCTTTACTGCGATGTCCTGTTGGATATATCCGATAAAAGATACCTGAAGAATAGCACCATCCGAAACTTCAATAGAGAAATTACCCTCCATATCAGTCGTTGTCCCATTTGTAGTACCTTTCTCTACAATATTGGCTCCGGCAATAGGGCCGAATGCATCAGAAACGGTTCCTGTAATCTTCCGTACCTGTTGAGTGACCAAAGCGGGAGCAGGATTGTTTTGAACAGTCAATACAATATGCCGGTCTTTAATCGTGTACTTAAGACCTGTTTTTTCAGTAATTACGTCCAATATATCCTGAATACTGGAGTTTTTCTTTGTGATAGAGATTTTTTCATTCTTATTTACCTCTTCCAAATTATAGAAAAACAAGAACTCCGATTGCTTTTCTATTTGTTTTAATACATTTTCCAGTGTTTCCTCTTTTACAGAAACACTTAGTTTGGTTGTTTGTGCATATGTCGCCGCAACAACCTGTGACAGGCAGACGACAAGCATCAACACGGTTAGTTTCATGATATTAATAGTTCTTTTTAGATTTGCAGAAACAACTATACGTTGATTATTCATACTTTAATTGTATTAAGATTAAACACTTCTTCCACGGCAATGGAAGTTTAATTGAATCACACATTTTTCAGAAGGCAACATCCGGCAAGATGTTATCTTCTTTTTTATTACTTTATCCGCTCATATACATTAAATTTAAGAGTTAGAATTTTATTTTTCAGAAATCGTCACATGGTGGTCATCGATCTTATACCTGATCGGGATAGACAGATTTATAATATCCATAATATCCTTTATACTTTGCCCACGGTAAAAAGTACCTGTAAATGTCCGTTTGTTCAATGCTTCGGAATTGACCGTAAACTGAATACCGTAAACATGGCTCAACCGGTCCAAAATTGCTTGTAAACTCTGTTGCGGGAAATAATAATAACCGCTCGTCCAAGAAGAATACTGTTGAGCATCTACATCTTGCAAATAGGACTTTTTCGTATTCCGGTTATAAATAAGCTGTTGGTCCGGTTTCAGAATCGTAGGGTGAGCCATATTTAAAGAAGTCAGACGAACAGAACCTTCGGATAAAGTAGTGACTACCAACGAATCCAACGGGTAAGCCATCACATTGAATTTTGTTCCCAATGCTTCTATATCCTGTTCTTTGGTCTTTACGATGAAAGGTTTGTCTTTTTGTTTGGCAACATCAAAATAGGCCTCTCCTTCCAGATATACGATACGTTTGTCTTTTCCAAAATTCTTATCATAATGGAAAGTAGTTTTTGAGCCAAGACTAACATGTGTCCCGTCCGGCAGCTCCACAACATCCGCTTCCAGGCCATCGCCTCCTATATATTTGGTATATACATATTCTTCCTCTTCAATAAAGAAGAAATACGCCGAACTGATCGCCACAGCCAACAGGGCTACAGCGGCATAAGATGCAATCCGATACCAAAGATTAAAATGGCGGGATTGTGATTTCTTCCTTTTGGCAAGCAGACGCTCCCAACTCTCAGCTATTTTTTGCGATGAACTCAAAGGCAAACCGGCATCATATATAGCCTTCACCTCGAAAAACAACTTTTTATTGGAAGTATTCTCGTTCACCCAAGTATAGAAACGGTCTGTTTCCTCTCGGGTCAAACT
Organism: Parabacteroides caeci; assembly: GCF_023656795.1. NCBI lineage: Bacteria > Pseudomonadati > Bacteroidota > Bacteroidia > Bacteroidales > Tannerellaceae > Parabacteroides > Parabacteroides caeci. The sequence goes on along the minus strand of NZ_JAMOKT010000017.1, from coordinate 40,942 downwards.
ATTTTGCAAATAGCCTATAATTAATTCCGTATATTCGTTTTCCATGATATGCCTTTTATTGATACAACGAACGGCAGCAAAAAACTACTCACACGAAAACACACTTTTTTCCTGAAAAATTCAAACAGGCTTTAAACCAAGGTGAAAAGATAGAAAAAAAGATGAGAACAATGTTTACGAAGATATAGTAAAGAACGATACAATTGGTTCTCTACCGTACGGACAGATAAACCTAATTGTTCGGCGATCTCAGCAGCTTTCATTCCTTTCAGATAAGAAAGACGGAATATTTCCTGGCTCCGTTCGGGTAATTCCGCCACTTTCTTCATCAGAAGTTCCAACAAATCTTTCCGCATAAAAAGTTCATCAGACAATTCAAAATAATCCAGTTCATCCAATTTAAGCTGAACAGCACGACGATCCAGAATTTCCTGCTCCATAGTAGAACGACGCAGATGGTCAATACAGGCATTACGCACAGCTACAAAAAGAATCCTTTTCAAATCGACATCAGGAAGAAGGAAAACCTGCTTATCCCATAATTTTAGAAAAACATCATGCACAATATCTTCTGCAAAGAATCCAGAGACAAACTTGCCCGCAAAACGAAGCAGCATTGGCGCATATTCCATATATATGCGCTGATAACAATTTGTCGCCTGATCTTTTACTTCCATATTGCAAACTTATTAAAAATCTCGAAAAGTCACCTGTCCCAACTCTATTTTAACGCTATGCGCTATATAAAACACCTATATACAGATCTGCTTTGTACTACCTAAACAAAAGAGTTTTCTCGGTACAAAACAAAAGTTTTATGCCGAGAAAACTTTTGTTTCACCAGCATAAAACTTTTGTTTCCTCCTAATGAAACTATATTTCTATTTCAATACCTTTCTCCTTAGAAAAGCAAAAGTCTCACAAAAGATGGTAGATATATACTTTCTAGTTGTAGATAACTTTCATCTACCACCACCTATTAACGCTTTTATTTTCATAAGCTAATATAGATAATGGTAGATGTTGTAGATAATTTGATAAAAATAAAATCCTATTGAATTTATATAATTAATCAACCGTAATCACATGAACAGAAGGGCTATCCAGCACAACAGTGGTTGTCGTTCCTGTTTCTGCATTAAAACAACGGATTGTATCTTTCTCCGTATTCTGTACGGTTACTTTCCAACTGTTACCTTCTTTGTTTATGCTTAAAATATCCGTCGTATTACTACCGGGATTAATCGCTAAACCGTTAGCGCAATGAACAGTTTCGATATGATAACGTCTGACATCAACAGGGAATTTCTTTCCGGCATAGACAAAGGTTGCCGTATGTTGCTGTTCATCACTTTGCCAGTCGGTGTTCAGCAGATAAATTGTGCGATGGTCTTTGTTATCCCAAACAGTGAAACCTACAGACGGAGCAGATTCGATCCAACCGGAGGGAAGTTCCTTGTTCACAGTTTCTGTGGCTAACTCACGCATTGTTTCTTCATACTGGCTTCTCAAAGACGATTCTGCCGGATAAGCAGCCTGCGGGAAGTAGATGATCTTTCCTGATCCGAACGGGATAACGGTCTTTCCATTTAAAGACTTATAATTATCGCCCAACATTTCACGGATAACCGCATCGTTAGTCGGGAACTTTGCCGGCTGGTCCGGTTGAAGTTCTGCATTCAGATGAGCAGCAGTCAAAACAAGCGTGCCACCTCCAAATACATAGTTACGGATACGGAGGAAATCGCTCTCCTCAAAACTGTTCCAACCCAGGAAGACCATTGTCTTATATTTATTCATCACATCCTGCGGAGCTTCAATAGGCAAGATATCTACTGTTCCATAAGGCGTAGAAGTAAACCAACCTTTCGGACCGCAACCGTCGACGATATTGTCCGGATAAAAGACATTCAGCAAATCAAAACTTTCCGTCGCCTTATTGAACGCCCATTTATCTCCCTTCTGCGACCACAGACTGCCGCGACCGAATGATTTCCAGGCATCATTTCTTCCCTGGATAACAGCGATATTACTTTTCAGTTCGCCACGGCGGGTATGCGTTTCTATAAAATCCAGTACACGATGCTGCGCGTACAGATGTTCCTTACCAGACTGGGAATAACGGTCGTTGGCATATTCATCCAGCCACAATGCCTCTTCGGTGTTCATATGGGAAGAGCCGTGCATATAGGCAACAGCCAGCGACATATATAAACGCAGGGAATGCTTCGGATCGGTGAAAGGTCCTGATCCCCACTGCATGGCATGCAAGGTTCCATAGTCGTGTTTGCTATAGGCACGTGAAGCACCACGCAGCGAAGAGAGGATGATTTCTTCCGGACCGTACATCTGTTCGGCTCCCAACCAGTCGTAACCCGCCTGATACAAATAACGGAACATCGTGGATGGGCCCGTATGACGACTGCTCTCTCCCTTGGAGTAACGGAAATTCTCAACCAGTTTACGAGCACCGTCTGCCATATCTTTCACACCCTGCGGGTCATAGTGGATAAATACGCCATGATCGGTATAAATAGGACGGTGTTTGGCAAAGATACCGCCATAAGGACGGTTACGGGCAGCCATATCCGAGAAGACTCCCTGATACAGGAAATGTTGCCAGTAATAATAACCGCCGTCATTTTCATGCGCCTGCTTTCCGCGGAACATCGGAGAAGCCAATGTTTCCAAATCCGGATTGATACGTTTACCGGCCAATGTACGGCCTTCTACCTGCCAGGCATAAGGAACCTGGAGCTTATTCAACAAACCGGTATAATGACGGATAACTTCGGGACGGGCAACGCGGAAACCGCTCCACTGATAGGAAGGACGGAACTGATACCAGTTTCCGACCCGCTGGGAGATATACCATTTAAAGAAATAATCATAAGGCGCATATTCCTTATCTATATAAATCTCATCCCCGGAAGAAATATAAACCTCATCCGGTTCCTTTTCTATTATCTGACGAATTGTTACTTCCGCCTTACGGCTTCCGTCGTCAAAAATCATCGGGACAGCGGAGGCATAATCGCCGGCACGAAACTCAATCACGTGCAAACCTGTTCCTTTTAATACCACTTCCTGAGACGCCGGGATAACAGAAGACGGAGCCTGTACCTTCAAACGGACATCCGGCTTATTCGTTTCTACCAGTACACCGAAAGCCGTTCCGGCAGAAACATATTCAGGCACGGAAACAACTTCAAAATCACGGGCACTCTCTTCGATAATCTCCAGCGAACGGAGTTCATAAGAATACGCTGCACGGTTATCCTCTTTGAGCAAAGTCAGTTTCAAATCGCCGTTACCTTGTACGGATGCAGGCAGAAGGATATAAAAGTCCGCTATATCAGAGGCTCTGTCGAAAATATTTCCTTCGTAAACAGTCGTACCGTTAAAATCCAGCTTCCAACGCGGCCAACTGCGGGTAGAAAGGTTACAACCGGTCCAGTAGTTATAATCGTCTGTCTTATCGGCAAATTTAGCAAAAGGTATGGAGCAGACCTGTTTCTTGTTCTGCACCAATCTGGGTGCCTCCACCCAGCACTCACCGCTGAAATGAGTTCCCCCGATACGTAAAAAGGCACATGCGACGTTATCAGGAAGCACGAATGTTTGCGTTACTTGTTGATATTTGCCGGAGCCTGCGGGTACCGGGAAGTAAAGCAACGAATCCGGGCGGTCGTAAATATCGTCTTTATAGCGTCCGGGCTTTTTATAAAACAATTCTATCTGTACGCCAAAGTCACCACCCGCAGAAACGGACAGGTCCTGACGTTTCACAACCGGCAAGGTCACCGTCAGTTCACCGGGTTTCAGCAAGTCACCCGAAATACGGTAATAGGCATGCCGCTCGAAGTTATTGTCTTCTCCTTTAAAATATAAGGAATACTTATCTTTCTTCACATGGACGGAATCCAGATTGTCGTCAATATAAAATTCCGACCGCCTGAACATCTCCTCCCCTCTTTTTTCAAAAGGAGCCGGCATTTTTACTCCGCCGACAACACGAAGGAATCTACGCACAGGATAGGCTTCCTGTTTAAACGAAACTGTTTCGGAAACACTGCTTCCGGGAGTTAACAAATGAACCTTTTCACCACCGGAAGGTGTGAAAATCACCGTTCTGTTCTCAGTCTGCACACCATCGGCAAAGAGATAGAAGACGGATAAAAGCTGGCAAATCAGAAGATAAAAGATTTTTTTCATAACTAATACTCAGAGATGTCTGTTAATAAATCAGGTCAAATGTACGACTAATTTCCATTGGTTTTATGTACTTTTGCCTTTTCATTGAATGAATAAAAAGAAAATGATCGTTATCAGAGATACGGATTTATTAAAAGGGAAAAGACTGGTTGCTACCATCGGTTTCTTCGACGGAGTTCATCTGGGACATCGGTTCCTGATCAATGAACTGAAGGAAGTCGCGAAGACGAAAGGCCTGCCTTCGGCCGTTATTACCTTTCCGGAGCATCCGCGTGCCGTATTGCATTCGGATTATCAGCCCAAATTACTTAATTCATTTGAGGAAAAACTGGAACAACTGGCTACCACCGGCATAGATTACTGCATCGTTCTCGACTTCACGGTGGAGCTATCCCGCCTGACGGCACAGGAATTTATCAGTTCCATACTGGCGGAGAAATTACATGTAGCCGCTTTACTGATCGGTTATGACCATCGTTTCGGCCATGACCGGAAAGACGGTTTTGAGCAATATGTTGTTTATGGTGCAGCCTGTGGGATGGAGGTAATCAAAGCATCGCCTTACGATGAAGGACGTACGACTGTAAGTTCTTCCGAGATCAGGAAATTATTGACAGACGGTAATGTGGAAGATGCCGGCCGGTTACTCACCTACCCTTATCAGCTACGGGGAACGATTGTAAACGGCTACAAAGTCGGACGCAAACTGGGATTCCCTACAGCCAATATACAGGTGGACGAACCTTTTAAAATTGTACCGGGGATCGGGGTTTATGCAGTCTGGGTCTATCTGAAAGGAGAGAAATATAAAGGAATGCTCTACATCGGCGACCGTCCTACACTTCAGAATGGCGACAATATTACACTGGAAGTGAATATACTGGACTTCTCCGGAGATATCTATAATAATGAAATAACTGTTGCGTTTATATATTATGTACGGGGGGATGTCAAATTTAATTCCCTGGAAGAACTGATAGAACAGCTCGGACATGACAGGGAGACGGTGGACAGGCTATTGACAGAATGTAACACACCCCCTGCCCCCTCTCAAGAGGGGAATTGAGATACAACCGGTAACTAAATTCAATAATCTGAATAGATGGAACTTTACTACGAAGCAATAGATACTTTGAAAGGGATGATCAGCCGTCCCTCTTTCAGCCGGGATGAAGCGGCTGTGGCCGACTTTTTACAACAGACATGGCAAGCTGCAGGGCATACGGTACACCGTAAAGGGAATAATCTGTGGATCGTTTCTCCCGGTTTCGACCTGAATAAACCGACGCTGTTGCTGAACTCACATATCGACACCGTAAAACCGGCCTCCGGCTGGACGAAAGACCCTTTCAATCCCGAAGAGAGCGAAGATGAAAAGTTATACGGCCTGGGCAGTAATGACGCCGGGGCAAGCGTAGTCTCCCTGTATTCGGCTTTCACACTACTGACCGGTAAAGAACAGGCTTATAATCTGATTTTCCTGGCATCCTGCGAGGAGGAAGTATCAGGTAAGAACGGATTGGAAAGTGCACTGGCAGACCTCCCGCCCATCGCTTTTGCCATCGTCGGCGAACCGACCGGCATGCAGCCAGCCGTTGCTGAGAAAGGGTTGATGGTCCTTGATTGCGTAGCAACCGGAAAAGCCGGTCATGCTGCCCGTAATGAAGGGATTAATGCAATCACATTGGCAATAAAAGATATTGAATGGTTCAACACCTACCAGTTCCCTGAAAAGAGCGACTTCCTGGGACCAGTAAAAATGAGCGTTACAATTATCCATGCCGGCACACAACACAACGTTGTTCCCGACCGCTGCGAATTCACGGTCGATATACGTACAAACGAATTTTATCCCAATGAAAAACTGTTCGAGTTGATCAAAGAGCAAGTGAATTGTGAGGTAAAAGCACGCAGTTTCCGTTTGAACTCAACCCGTACGGAACTGGATCACCCGTTTGTACAAAGAGCCATCATGATGGGAAAAGAACCGTTCGGTTCGCCTACGCTCAGCGACCAGGCACTTATGCCGTTCCCTTCCATCAAGATAGGCCCGGGAAACTCCGCCCGTTCGCATGCGGCAGACGAGTTTATCGGCCTGATGGAGATCAGGGAGGCGATCGATACGTATGTCCGTTTACTGGATGGATTGAAATTATAATCGTATGCTGAAAAAAATACTGGGGACAATTGGAACACGCTATCTGATTGCCTTTCTTAATCTGATGCTCATTTTCATTAATGCCAAAGCATTGGGTGTGGAAGGGGTTGGCCTGGTGGGTATTATCCTGGCTTCAGTAAATATAGCCGTTGTATTCAATGGGGTACTTTCAGGCAATACGATCGTATATTTTATGAACCGTTATTCCATACATACTATTTTGTTCCCGGCTTATGCATGGCCTCTGATAGGATCCGGATTAGCGTGTGCCTCCATGTTACTATTCGGACTATTTCCAAAAGAGTATCTGACAGATATATATGTGCTGTCACTGATCTCCTCTTTTATTACAACCAACGCCCGCTTTCTGCTGGGCAAAGACAGGATTACAGAATTCAATCTGACTTACATGCTGCAAGGCGGATTATTGTTCTTCATCCTTTTATACTTTTATTATATAGCAGGAAAACAAGAAGTTTCATCCTATATTTACGGATTATACATCACTTACGGCATTGCTTTCATCGGCAGTCTGATATTACTTTTTCCCTATCTGACCAAAAGAGAAAATAAGCCTACAAACAAACCGTTTATCGCAATCCTGAAAGAAATGTTTACCTATGGACTTTGGGGTAGCGCCGACAATATAGCCGAAGTACTGACCACCCGGCTGAACTATTTCCTGATCCAGCGGTTTGCCGGACTGGGTAGTGTCGGATTACTCGATGCCGGGACAAAAATATCGGAAAGCGTCTGGCACATCAGTCGGAGTGTCAGCTTCATCGAATATAGCAGCGTAGCACAAACGACCAATGTAGGAGAACAAAAAAGGACTACATTAAAACTATTCAAACTTACCTTCTGTGCAATTACATCTGCAACCATCTGTATTCTATTTATACCGGAATGGGTTTACACCGATTACCTGTTCAGTCCCGAATTTACCGGCATGCGAAAAATTATATTCGGCTTGTCCATCGGAATTATTGCATTAGGGTGCAACAGCATACTCAGCCATTACTTTATTGGAAGCGGGAAAATACGTTATAGTACAGTCAGTTCATGCGTCGGCCTTACAACCTTATTCATAGCAGGTTACATACTGATACCTGTTTACGGTGTCGTCGGCTCAGCCATCAGTACCAGTATTGCGTTCTGTGCCATGTTGATATTCTCAGTTACGGTATTCTGCCGCCAAAACCAAACCAGATTAAGCGAATTCATTCCCGATAAAGAAGATTTTCGGGAACTAATAAAACGGATACGGGAAAAACTCGAAACAAAATAAAAGGGCGGCATACAGATACTCTCTGCATACCGCCCGCATTTCTATTATAATTCAATCTGTTTTCTTAATACCGGAAACTTCCTCCCCCCAGAAACTCGCGTAAAAGCGAAGTGCCGGGCAGGCCGACGTCCGGAATATAATTAAAGTAACGGAGGAAACGCAACAGGCGGTAGGCTTCTGCGTTTTCCTCATCGCTCTCACGTACTTCGGCCAGGATCGGTTCGGCAAACTTACGCAAAGCCGCCAACTCATACAGCATGGCACTGTTGAACATGGCATCCGCATTTTCCTGGTAAGGGAAAATCCATTTGTCCTCTCCCCGGCGCACACTCGGCCAGCGGGCAATCGTGTCTTTGGCCGAATAACCGCGGAAACGGTAATCACGGATGATACGACGCAACAGACGGTTATCGGTAGTCGGTATCCAGTTATGATTATCCAAAGAGATGGATGTCAGGACGGAAACATACACCCGGTATTTATATTTATCCTCTATCATGGATGTCAGTTCCGGATTCAACGCATGGATACCTTCAATCACCAGGACTGAATTTTCACGCATCTTCAGTTTCTTACCTTTATAGATACGTTTACCCGTACCGAAATCAAAAGTAGGCACTTCTATTTCTTTTCCCGACAACAAATCCTTCATCTCGCTGTTAAAATAAGGCAAATCGAGGGCATAAAGCGATTCGAAATCATAATCGCCCGTCTCGTCTTTCGGCGTATCTTCCCGGTTGAGGAAATAATCATCAAGCGAAATACCCACAGGATGGATCAGATTCGTTATCAACTGGACTTCCAAACGCTTGCAGAAAGTTGTCTTTCCGGAAGACGAAGGTCCCGAGATCAGAACAATACGGACACCTTCTTCATATCTCTTCGCAATCTCTTCTGCTATCTTGGCTACCTGTTTTTCCTGCATCGCTTCCGAAACCATTATAATTTCGGAAGTATGCCCCTTCTCGATAGCCCGATTCAGGTCGCCTACATTATTCAAATCCAGTGTACGCTGCAAAGTCAGATGTTCTTTATAAGCCTCGAACATCTTATCCTGCGTGATAGCCGGCTCCAATTCCAGCGGATTGCTTCTCTTTGGTATCTGGAGCAACACGCCGTCGAAATACGGAACGATATCGAACAACTGGATATAACCGGTGGAAGGCGTCAGGCAGCCATAAAAGAAATTGATATAGCCATCCAGCTCATAATACGAAGTGTAAGGCATCCCGGCAGTCTCGATCAGACGCGCCTTGTCATTCATTCCCCGTTCACGGAAAAGGACAGCCGCATCCACCGTCCGGACTGTTTTATGCAGGAAAGGCATATCGGCATCGATAATTTCACGCATGCGCTTCTTTATCTTGTCGACTGTTTCGACATCGATCTTTTTGCCGTTATGGATTACACAGTAGTAACCTTTCGATATCGGATGTTCCAGATTTAATGTTGCGGAGGGCAACACGTCATTGACCGCCTTTGAGAAAATATGACAAAGGGAACGGACATACGTACGCAACCCGGAAAGCTGTGTATAATCCACAAACTCAACATCTTTCGGATGCCAGCAATGGAAATTCAGGCTTTCCACCTTGTTATTCACTTTTGCATTCATCGGGCGGTAACGCAGAGGCGCCCCCATCATCGTATAAATATCCAATAAAGAGGAGCCGATCGGAACCTCTTTATAAGTATTGTTATTTTTGCAATAAATTGTGATTGTTTCAGACATATTATATCAGTTATTATTTGTAGTTTTGCTGCCTAAAGTTAGGAATATTAATCGGATATACTTCCAGGTATAACTATTTTTTGATGGATAATACAATTTTTACCGTACTTAAACTGCTCGGCTCTTTGGCCCTCTTGATGTACGGAATGAAAGTTATGAGTGAAGGTCTCCAGAAGTTAACAGGAGACCGTCTGCGTAATATCCTTGGCGCCATGACTACAAACCGGTTTACCGGATTGCTCACGGGAGCATTCGTTACAGCCGCTGTCCAGTCATCCACCGCTACCACCGTTATGACCGTTAGTTTCGTAAACGCCGGTCTCCTTACCTTGACACAAGCTATATCCGTTATTATGGGAGCCAACATAGGGACGACAGTCACTGCGTGGATTATGTCTGTCTTCGGTTTCCAGTTTAATATGTCCAATGTCATTTATCCCCTGTTTGCATTATCTCTCCCCTTAATATTCTCTAAAAAAAGCGGACGCAAGTCATTCGGTGAATTCGTGTTCGGGTTCGCTTTTATGTTTTTAGGACTAACGACTTTGAGGGAGAATGCGATGCACATGGACCTGGAACACAACCAGGTACTCCTGTCTTTTATCGCATCCTGCAAAGAATGGGGAATGTTCTCCGTACTGTTGTTCCTGCTGATCGGAGGCATTATAACAATGGCAGTACAGTCATCGGCGGCCGTTATGGCTATTACATTAATATTATGTTCAAGCGGCGTATTAGACCTGTATCTGGGTATTGCGCTGGTGATGGGAGAGAACATCGGAACGACGGTAACCTCCAATATCGCAGCTCTCACCGGTAATGCACAGGCACGAAGGGCGGCATTTGCCCATTTCATATTCAATTTTTTCGGAGTTATTTGGGTGCTTTGTGTCTTCCATCCGTTTATTGACGCCGTAACACGTATCGTCGATGACCTTGCACCCAATACACCCAAAGACATTGCGATCACCTATATGTTGTCGGCATTCCATACTGCGTTTAACATTTGCAATGTATTGATATTAATATGGTTCATTAAACCGATTGAACGATTGGTTTGTTTAGTGATCAAATCAAAGCCGGAAGACGAAGAGTATCGCCTGCGTTACATCACAGGCGGTTTGCTTTCGACAGGCGAATTGTCTATTCTGCAAGCGAATAAGGAGATATCCCTTTTTGCCGAACGAACAACACGCATGTTCAGCATGGTAAAAGATGTGTTTTACGAAAAGGACGAGGACACCTTCATGAAAACGTATAACCGGATTGAAAAATACGAGAACATCAGCGACCACATGGAGATAGAGATAGCCAACTATCTTACCCTCGTTGCAGAAGGCCGCCTGAGTTCGGAAAGTAAGGAAGAAATCCGTATCATGCTACGTGCCGTATCGGAAATAGAAAGTATTGCCGACTCCTGTAATAACCTGGCACGTACCATCAAACACAGGAATGAAGGGAAGTCTGTCTTTACCGACAAACAGAACCATAACATAGACAAGATTTTCGAACTGGTGACGAAATCGTTGTATCAAATGAACTCGATACTGAAAAAGCCGGAGTTGACGCACGACGACATCAACCCGTCTTACAATATCGAAAACGAAATAAACAATTATCGCAACCTGTTGAAACAACATAATGTAGAAGATATCAATAATAAGGAATACCAGTATCAGGACGGGGTATATTATATGGATATCGTCAGCGAAGCTGAAAAGCTGGGAGATTATGTCCTGAATGTTGTACAGGCTGTTATAGAGAAGAAAATATAAGTATGCATACATTCATTTTAATCGGATATTTATCCACTTAAATTTATATAAATGGACTATTCTTTTTTTGATTTTCTTACGCTTGTAGGAGCATTAGGTATGTTCCTATACGGAATGAAAGTAATGAGTGAAGGTCTGCAAAAAGTCGCAGGAGACAAGTTACGCAGCATTCTCTCGGTAATGACGACTAACCGGTTTACAGGTGTTCTGACCGGGATTCTGATTACAGCACTCATCCAGTCATCCAGTGCCACTACCGTGATGGTTGTCAGTTTCGTTAATGCGGGACTTCTGACGCTAACCCAATCAATCAGTGTCATCATGGGAGCCAACGTCGGTACGACGGTTACGGCATGGATCATCTCTCTCTTCGGATTTAAAGTCGACATCAGTGTCTTCTCGCTGCCGCTCATCGGATTATGTATTCCGCTGATATTTTCCGGCAAGAGTAAACGAAAATCATGGGGTGAATTTTTAATGGGTTTTGCCTTCCTCTTCATGGGGCTATCCTATCTGAAATCTTCAGTACCCGACCTGCAAAGCAATCCTCAAATCCTTTCTTTCTTACAAGATTATACCTCTTTGGGATATCCTTCCCTCCTTATATTTCTCCTTTTAGGAACCATTCTTACAGTTATCGTTCAATCATCCAGTGCTACCGTTGCCATCACATTGATTATGTGTACGCAGGGATGGATTCCTTTCGAGATGGCGGCAGCAATGGTACTGGGAGAAAATATCGGAACAACCATTACAGCGAATATTGCGGCTATTTCGGCGAACGTTTCGGCCCGGCGTGCTGCAATCGCCCACCTGATGTTTAACGTATTCGGGGTATGTTGGGTTATGGCACTGTTCTATCCGTTCACCAGCATGATCACCTGGATCGTTACAAACTATGGCCCGGGCGACCCGAATGAGATGACGCAGTTCCTGAGTACACTCGATCCGAAGACGATCTCCCTGATCACTTCCAGCGCGCAGATCACAGATCCGCACCTGCTCGCTTTGCAAAAGCAATTACTCACATTACAGGTATCCGTTTCCTACGGTCTTTCCCTGTTCCATACCGTATTCAATATAACAAACGTTTGTATCATGATCTGGTTCGTGAAGTTCTACGTATATGTTTGTTCAGCCCTGATCAAACCGAAGAACGTAAGCGACGAAGAAGAGTTCCAGTTGAAATACATTCCTTCCGGTATGCTCTCTACTTCCGAGTTATCATTGATGCAGGCTAAGAAAGAGATTGCCGTATTCGGAGAACGTACACAACGTATGTTCGGTATGGTTAAAGACCTGTTCTATGAGAAGAACGAAGACAACTTCCTGAAGATATACAGTCGCATCGAAAAGTACGAGAACATCAGTGACCGTATGGAAATCGAGATTGCCAACTATCTGACATTCGTTGCTGAAGGACGCCTGAGTTCTGAAGGTAAGGAAGAAATCCGTATCATGTTGCGTACCGTGACGGAAATAGAAAGTATCGCCGACTCCTGCAACAATCTGGCACGTGGCATCAGACGCCGCAACGAAGGCAAATCCGAGTTTACCGATGAGCAGAACCACAACATCGACCAGATGTTCGCCCTGCTTGAAAAGGCCCTGACCCGGATGAATGAAATCCTCCACATGCAGGAAGTCGTTCACGACGATATCAACCAGTCTTACAACATTGAAAACGAGATCAACAATTATCGCAACCAGTTGAAGATACACAATATGGAAGATGTCAACAATAAGAAATACCAGTATCAGGACGGTGTTTATTATATGGACCTTGTCGGTGAATCCGAAAAACTGGGTGACTATGTATTAAATGTAGTACAGGCCGTTATCGAAAAGAAAATATAACCATAAACTTTTATGGTTACCAAGTAAAAGCTCTTTCCGTTTATCCGGGAAGGGCTTTTTCATTATCCGATAGTCCCGGAGAGAAAACTACCTTATTCATCATAGTATCATATATTATGATACAACATTCTCATAATATATGCGATTATAATATCATAATATATGATACTTCAATTTCCTTATAGAGTAATCCCATACAAGTCAGGAGAGAAATAAACAGGGAGAGTGGCAAAGAGAAGGAAAGGTCTATAAACAATTAAAGCCTGTCTCACGACAAGCCCTAACCAATTTTGTTAACCTTAAATCTAATACTATTATGAAAAAACCACAATGCAAAGATAAGGCTGTAGCAAGCCTTTGTCAAGTCTTTTACAGACAATATATGTTAAGCTATCCGAGCATTGTAGCTAAAAATTGTTTTAGAACACAAAACTTTATACAATACAGACAAAAACTGCTAATTTTAACAGTTGAAAGGAGCGTTCTCCACCCTTTTAGCCCCTTGCAAAACTTATAGCATATCTACTATCCGCCGCTGCTCTTCAAAAAAGACGATACGGTCTTTCTCTCCGCTTCGGGAGATCAGGGTAGAAGTACGGATCAGGGATTGCATCCACTGCTTCATCCGTTGGAATATAGCTTCGTCAGGAGATGTCGCGTCGTTCAGTGTGAAAGATTTAAGCATCGTCAGATGGCAATGTTGCGTTTCCACATAACTGTAACTGGTTTCAAAATTAACACAGCTGACAAAAAAGTGGATATTCTTACCTTCCTTCCAGAAACCTCTGGCAGCCAAAGTCTCCAGATCATCAATAAAAATCATCAGTTCCTTCTTCAGGACATTTATTTCCTCCCGGGTAATCAAGTAAATGCTGGCAAAATATTTAATATCATTCACCAGGTACAGGAATGTCATGCTATCCATTATATGGTACGCATTGGCTGCCTGGCAAACCTCCGTTACAATCTCGCTGTTTATCAGTTGCAGCCGGTCCGGCGGTTCAATCTGGCTGTACCGGGCAGGCATAACACTTCCACATTGATAAATCCATTTGAACAGGTAAAACTGATAAATATGCCTGTAACCTAACACCAACGACTGAGGAAGAATATTCAACGCCCCGCCCACTTCTGAATTCGGATCATCCTTGAGACACCTCAACTCATTCACAAAGTTTTCGAGCATCTCATAATCCTCTTCGCTCGGATTCAGGAAGTTTACCATTTTCATCTGGAACGGCCTGCTCTTACCCGAAAAACAGCCAATGATATGATCCAACGAAATATCCAGCTTGGCAGCAATGGTAGCAATTTCGAAGATGGTAAAAGGGACATCGCCTCTCAACCGACGATAAACGGCTTCCTTTTCCAGCATTAGAAGATCGGCCAACTTATTTGTCAGCACACCTCGGCCCGGAAACTTGTCTTTAATAGCCGTTACAAGATTTTCATATAACAGGTCATTTTTCATACATAATCGTTTTTCAAATTTGGTCTTCAGTTCCCGGCGTCTGTCCTAAAAAATACGTTCTGTTTCCGACAAATATATTAAAAAACTTTTGATTATGTAGCTCTTATTCCTGTTTCCTTTCTCTATTTTTATTCACAAGGCAATGTAAACCAGAACCTTGAACCCACACCAGGCGTTGAATCCACACCGATCTCACCGCGTAAGGCATAGACGATCGTTTTACAAATAGACAAGCCTAAGCCTGTTCCCTGCTTAAAGGAGTCGACTTTGGTAAACCGTTCGAAAATCGTTTCGATATTCCTGGCTGAAATACCGATACCGGTGTCGCTGACTTCAAACAAGACATGATCCTCTTCCACACGATAGGAAAGAGTGATAGCTCCTTGTTCGGTAAACTTGATTGCATTCGACAGTAAGTTGGAGACCACTTGCGTAACTCGCTTGGGGTCGGTATGGAGTATTTTGTCCGGCAAAGCATTCAGATCGCACAGCATGGAGACGCCTTCCTGAACTTTCAGGGAGTGTACCTTATATTGTTCCGCACATATTTCCTTTATATTGACATCCGTCAGTGAATAATCCATCATTCCCGATTCGATCTTTGAGAAATCGAGGATATCGGTGACCAGACGAAGAAGCAGATCGCAATTTGTATTGATAATCTTCACATATTCATCCTTTTCCTCTTCGTCTTCCATTTCAGCAATGATACCGGAGAAACCGACAATGGCATTCAAAGGCGTGCGGATCTCATGGCTCATATTGGCAAGAAACGTAGATTTCAGCATATCTGCCTCACGGGCCTTTTGCATTTCCAGTTCATTCTTACGCGATTCGTCGCGGGCCTGCTGCAAACTCTCTTCCAGCTGTTTCTCTCCCGTTATGTCTGTTATATAGCAAACGACTTTGCTGGGATGCCCGTCTTTATTGATTTTGTGCGCCTGGGCATTTATACGAATCCATGTGGGAACCGTCCGGACAAACATTTTACATACAAAACTACAATTATCAGTCTCCCCGCGGATAACCTGCAAAAGAGGTCTCATATCATTCCCGGGGATAGAACTGAATTGCCCCAAATCCCACAATTCCTGAATAGACAGATAATTATGTGTCTTCAGATAATTGAACAAAGGATTTGAACTGGAATGGTCATTCAACACAGGGTCTATATACAGTTCATCCTCCTCCACGCTATACTCACCGACTATTGAACGACCGGACAACAAAACGGCTTTCAAAATAGCCAGGTTGTTACGGGTCTGTTCCGCTTTAAGTTGCACATCCGTGTTATCGGAGATGATAAGCAGGTATCCGACCCGCCCGAACTCCGGATCATTCAGTCCTATCCCCTTTATCTGAAGATATTTGATCTGGTCTACGAAAGCCGACGGATAATAACTGGTATTTTGTATGATACTAAAATCATAGACGAATGGAAAACTAAACGCCCGCCCACTCTTTATCCCCTTCAGTATTTTCTCCGGAATAGCCGGGTTCCTGAAAAGATTAATGCCTAAAAGATCTTTGCGAGCAGAGCCGAAAATACGAGCATCAGCCTCATTGAGATCGATCAGGTAACCTTCGGAGTCATACAGTTCCACCCCGATAGGCAAATTATTGAAGAACTGTTTAAATTTGATGCTGAGCTCCGCCAAATGTTTCCGCGATTCTTCCAGGCTGGCTTGTGTCTCCCGGCGTTCGATGATCAGGGAAAAGATGCTTGCTATAATATGTAAGTCTTCGATTTCCGTAGCAGTCCAGGCTCGTTGTACCCGAACAGAATCAAAACCGATAAATCCCTGTATTTTATTATGGAAGGAAAGCGGAATAATAAGCATGGATTCCAGGTGCTGCAACTCAAACAGCTTTTTATCCGTTTCCGCTTCCGGAGGCAAGTCGCTCATGCTGCACATGACGATATCGCGTCCGTCCTTCACTGTTTCCATGATCCAGGGGATAGTCTCGTCCGTCAGTTCCGAATGGTTCTCTTTGGGGACTTCCACCCATTCGCTCATCACTTCGTAAGGGAAATAGGCTGTCCGCCCGTCTTTTTCAAAAATAGCTACATATCCCCAGTCTGCATTGAAAAAGTTCAGGAGCAAACTCATGGCCTTCTCTATCGGCTGACGTTCTTCATTAAACAGCAATACAAGTACCTCGGAAATAATACGCTTGATATTTGAAGCTTCAGCAAAAGAACTGCCGGTATCGGCCTTCTGTTCATTATCGCGTGCTTCTAATAATAGTATCAGCTCCTCTTTGGATAATCGGTTATATTTGTTCTTTGTTAGCGTTGACATCATATGATGATTCTTTATAAACGCAAAAATATTGAATAGTTTTGATTTTTAAGGTATTTCAAGGAACTAATTCACGTCGAGACATGTTAATATTCACCGGAAATCGCCCGGCAAGCCGTTTCTTTAGAACAATTATGCTTTTAATCATAAGCGTGTTCAGCGTAAAAAGTTATATTTGCATGTTCTAATGTAGACGATTTTAAATATGTTGAAGCAACAGTTACAACAAAAGTTACAGCAAAAGCTATCTCCGCAGCAGATCCAGTTAATACGGCTTCTGGAACTTCCCGCTATCGAGCTGGAAGAACGAATCAAGCACGAACTGGAGGATAATCCTGCCCTGGAGGAAGGAAAAGATATTGCGGACGACTTTGAACGGACTGACGACGAGGGTGTTGATGATATAACTACAAACGAAACAGATACAGACCTCTCACTCGGAGACTATATGAGTGAAGACGATATCCCGGACTACAAACTCCGCGAGATAAGCGAGAAAACCGACCGTAAGGAAGATATTCCTTTTTCCGTAAGCCAGTCATTGAACGAATATCTGCTGCAACAGCTCGGATTGCGTGACCTGCCGGAAAAGGAAATGAAGATTGCCGAATATATTATCGGAAATATAGATGACGACGGTTACCTGCGCCGCGAACTCTCCGCCATTGCCGACGACCTGGTTTTCCAGGCCGGACAAGACGTTAACGAGAAGGAAATAGAAGAGGTTCTCACCATCATACAGGATTTCGACCCCGCCGGAGTCGGAGCCCGCAACCTACAGGAATGTTTATTGCTCCAACTCGACCGTAAAGAGTTGACGCCCGGAGTAAAGATGGCGATCCATATCCTCACGGAATATTTCGAGGAATTTACCCGCAAGCACTACGACAAGATCATGCGCGGCCTCAACATCAGCGAAGGCACGCTGAAAAAGGCTATTCACGAAATAATTGCCCTCGATCCTAAACCTTGCAGCAGTTGGGGTGGTTCTATGGAAGCAGCCATGAGCCAGGTCATTCCGGATTTCCTGGTCGAGGCGGTGAACGGCGAATTGATCCTGAGCATGAATAACCGGGATATTCCGGATCTGAAGATCAGCCGTGAATATGCGGAAATGTTTCAAGACTATGCCGGCAATAAAGCCAACCAGACTTCCAAAATGCGTGAAGCAGTGCAGTTCGTAAAACAAAAGCTGGATTCCGCACAATGGTTTATCGACGCTATCAAACAGCGTCAGGAAACATTACAGCGTACGATGGAAGCCATCATCCTCCTGCAACGGGACTTTTTCCTGACGGGAGACGATGCGACCCTGCGCCCGATGATACTGAAAGACGTGGCCGAACGTGCGGGATACGACATATCGACCATTTCGAGGGTTAGCAACAGTAAATACGTGCAAACCAATTTTGGCATCTACCCTCTGAAGTTCTTCTTCTCCGAATCGATGCAAACCGACAGCGGCGAGGAAATATCCACCCGTGAGGTGAAGAAGATAATGAAAGAACACATAGACAGCGAGGATAAACGCAAACCGCTCACAGACGAGGAACTCACCACGATCCTGAAAGAGAAAGGTTATGTGATCGCCCGCCGCACAGTAGCCAAATACCGGGAACAATTGGATATTCCGGTTGCAAGGCTCAGAAAAGAAATATAAATTTGAAGCGTTATGAGATTGTTTTCAAATATAATATCCGGCATGTTCCACCCGTTACTGATGGTAACGTATGGAGTCATTCTGGCATTGTCATTCACATACCTGGCGATCTACCCGCCCACCATGAAGATGTTCCTGGTTGGCGGAGCCTTCCTGTCGACAGCCGTCGTTCCGGGAATTTTTATCTTTCTGATGGTCAAGAACGGGGCCGCCGGCGACCTGGAACTGACAGACCGCAAAGAACGGGTAGTTCCCTACCTGATCATCATCACCTCCATCATGGTCTGTATATTTTATATGTACAAAATGATGATCCCGTTCTGGTTCCTCTCGTTGCTGATGGGGGCCTGCGTAGCATTGCTCCTTTCCCTGTGCATTAACTTCTTCTGGAAGATCAGTGCCCATACGCTAGGCATCGGAGGACTTCTCGGAGGAATCATGGGTGTTGCGCGCATCCACCTGATAAATCCTTACTGGGGATTCATTATCATACTTCTTGCAGCCGGGCTGGTCGGTACTTCGCGTATCTTTTTGAAACGGCATACTCCTATGCAGGTATATGCCGGCTTTTGTCTCGGTTTTATATGTACCTTTGTAGCCTCATTATTGAGTTATATCTATTTATTCATCTAATAAAAACACTAAAGTTATGAACTTTCCTGCTGATTTAAAGTACACAAAAGATCACGAATGGATTCGTGTAGACGGCGCAGTTGCCTATATCGGTATCACTGACTATGCTCAGAGCGAATTAGGCGAAATCGTTTATGTAGACATCACTACTGAAGGCGAAGTCGTTGCCAAAGAAGAAGTTTTCGGTACAATCGAAGCTGTAAAAACTGTTTCCGACCTATTCATGCCGGTTAGCGGAGAAGTGATCCAGGCAAACTCCGAACTGGAAGACAAACCTGAACTGGTAAACGAAGATGTTTACGGAAACGGCTGGTTGATCAAGATTTCCATGTCTGACCCTTCTGAACTGGACGACCTGCTGTCGGCTGCCGAATACGAACAATTGATCGCAAAATAAATGACACCGGTAGTAAGTATTATCATGGGCAGCACTTCCGACCTGCCCGTAATGGAAAAAGCAGCCAAGTTGCTGGACGAAATGGAGATTCCTTTCGAAATGCACGCCTTGTCTGCCCACCGTACTCCGGCTGAAGTGGAAGCCTTTGCCAAAGGTGCCAAAGACCGTGGTATTAAAGTTATTATCGCCGCAGCCGGTATGGCTGCACACCTGTGTGGCGTGATCGCATCCATGACTACCGTTCCGGTAATCGGTGTGCCTATCAACTCTACACTCGACGGTATGGACGCCCTGCTGGCTATCGTACAGATGCCTCCGGGAATCCCTGTTGCCACTGTCGGTATCAACGGAGCATTAAACGCCGGAATCCTGGCAGTCCAGATGCTTGCCGTAGGAGACGAACAACTCCAGGGCAAGCTGGCCGATTACAAGGAAAATCTGAAGAAAAAGATCGTAAAAGCCAACGAAGAGTTAGCTCAGGTATCTTTTAAATACAAAACAAATTAATCAGATTGTTGGAACATAGCCTGTTTTTAGCGACTGAAAGGTAACTTTTCCCCTCTTGAAAGGGGGCAGGGGGTGTGTTAAAGCCAGTAATAAGGCGAAAAGATAACACACCCTTTATCCCTTCTCAAGAGAGGAAACAGATACCACCGGACGCTCCGGCCATGTTCCCCAAAACAAACTAGTAAATGGATTATTTTAATTACAGTCGCCGTAAATCATCTGTTGTCAATATAGGAAACACCCCGTTGGGGGGTGAGAACCCGATACGTATCCAATCCATGGCCAATGTATCCACCATGGATACCGAAGCCTCTGTCCGCCAGGCCATCCGCATGATCGAAGCCGGAGCCGAATATGTGCGTTTCACCGCACAGGGAGAACGCGAAGCCCACAACCTGGGAGAGATCCGGAAAGAACTGAATGCCCAGGGATATACCACCCCGCTCGTTGCCGACATACATTTCAACCCCAGAGCTGCCGATGCCGCCGCCGAAGTGGTGGAGAAAGTACGTATCAACCCCGGTAACTATGTTGACAAAGTAAAAACATTTGACCTTCTGGAATACACCGACGAAGAATATGCAGCCGAATTACAGAAGATACGCGACCGTTTTGTCCCTTTCCTCGACATTTGTAAAAAACACGGAACCGCCATCCGCATTGGCGTAAATCATGGTTCACTGTCCGACCGTATCATGAGCCGGTATGGTGATACCCCTGAAGGAATGGTTGCCTCCTGCATGGAATTTCTGCGCATCTGCCGGGACGAGAATTTCCCGGACGTGGTAATCTCCATCAAAGCATCCAACACGGTTGTCATGGTCCGCACCGTACGTCTGCTCGTCCGCACCATGGAAGCAGAAGACATGCACTACCCGCTCCACCTGGGAGTGACCGAAGCCGGTGACGGTGAAGACGGCCGCATCAAAAGTGCTGTCGGTATCGGTGCCCTGCTGACCGACGGAATAGGCGATACCATCCGCGTATCCCTCAGCGAAGACCCGGAAGCAGAAATACCGGTTGCCCGCAAACTGGTTGACTACATACTGGAACGCCGGGAACACAGGCCGATTGTCGCCCAGGCAGTTCCCGGATACGACCCGGTAACAGCCACACGCCGCATCAGCCGGGTAACGGAAAGCATCGGAGGCAATTTCCCTCCCGTCGTCATCTCCGACCGCAGCACCGGCGACTTCGAATTCGATTATTCTTCCCTGCCCGATTACATATACATCGGCAAAGAAGACCCGGACAATCTTCCCGACAACTTCCGCATGCTGGTAGATGCCCATTTCTGGAAAGAACGTCCGAATGCCTACCCTTACTTCATCGCTTCCGAAATAGAGGAAATGAAAGAATACAACTCTCCGCTGAAATTCATCCGTCTGACATACAATGACCTGACGGATAAGACGCTGGAGATACTAAAACAGGATAAAACAGCCGTGGCAGTCCTGAGCACCCACCACCGCAACGGTGTTGGATCGCAACGTGCAGCCATGCACAAATTACTGGCAGCCGGCTGCGATATTCCCGTCATCCTTCACCGCGACTATCACGAACCCGACAAAGAAGCCCTGCAACTCAAAGCAGCAGCCGACTTCGGGACCTTGTTGCTCGATGGTTTCGGCGACGGCATCATGCTGCACAATAACGATGAATGCGAAGCCCTGGTCACCGACAGTTACATGTTCGGCATCCTCCAGGCAACCCGTTCGCGCATCAGCAAAACAGAATATATCTCCTGCCCGAGCTGCGGACGTACGCTCTATGACCTGCAAACGACGATTGCCCGTATCAAAGAGACGACTTCACACCTGAAAGGACTGAAGATCGGCATCATGGGCTGTATCGTAAACGGTCCCGGCGAAATGGCCGACGCCGACTACGGTTATGTAGGTGCGGGACGCGGGCAAATCAGCCTCTACAAAGGCAAAGAATGCGTGCTGAAAAACATCCCCGAAGAAGATGCAGTAGAACGTTTAGTTCAGTTAATAAAAGAGAACGGAGACTGGCAGAACTGATATTTGTACTATCTTCGTCCCTCAAAATCAAGATATAATATGGAAGTAAAGATAATTAATAAATCACATCACCCACTGCCTGCCTATGCAACAGAATTGTCGGCAGGTATGGATATCCGTGCAAACCTGACAGAGCCCGTAGTGCTGAAACCATTAGAACGCAAGCTGATCCCGACCGGATTATACATTGCCCTGCCCGAAGGTTACGAAGCACAGATGCGCCCCCGCAGCGGCCTGGCATTGAAACACGGCATCACCCTGCTGAACACGCCGGGAACGATCGATGCGGATTACCGGGGTGAGATCGGAATCATTCTGGTCAACCTTTCTTCCGAGCCGTTCACCGTGAACGACGGAGAGCGTATCTGCCAGATGGTTATCGCCACCCACAGCCAAATAAGCTGGAAACCGGTAGAAGTCCTCGACGATACGGAACGGGGTGCCGGAGGTTTCGGACACACGGGAAAAAAATAACGACAGTCCGACACCCGGACCTTACCGGAACAACACTGATTAATAAAGCATAGATACAAACATATGTTGAAACAACTAATATACGGAATACTCTTTTCACTTCTCCTGCTGACAGGAACCAACCCCTTGCATGCAGAAGAGACCCGGAAAGACACTCCCACCAAGGCAAAAGAATTAAGTGAAGCCGAACAACGGAAATTCGACTATTTCTTCTTCGAAGGGCTGAACCTGAAAACAGCCGGGAAGTTCGATGCCGCTTTCGACGCTTTCAACCATTGCATGGCCATCGACTCGACGGCATCTCCTGTACTGTACGAACTTTCATCGTTCTATGTGCAGATGAACCGGCCGGAAAAGGCGGTCGAGATGTTACAGCGCGCCGTAGCCAACAGCACGGACAACTTCACCTACCGGATGGCACTGGCTACTATCAGCCGCAACCTGGGCATGTACGGAGAAGCAGCCGAGGAATATGAGAAACTGGTAAAAGCCTTTCCCGGAAAACCGGAACTGAACTATTACCTGGCAGAAGCACTGACACAGGAAGGCGAAACCGGCAAGGCTATCGACGCCTACAACGCCCTCGAATCGTCCATCGGCATGAACGAGGCGCTCTCCATGCAGAAATACAAGCTCTACAACCAGCTGGAACAATCGGATGCCGCTTTCAACGAAATAGAAAAGCTGGCTATCAAATATCCGATGGAAGCCCGCTACCAAATCATCCTGGGTGACCTTCACCTGGAAAAGAACGACACGATAAAGGCTCGCGCCTACTACCAGAAAGCCCATGAGATCGACCCGGGTAACCCTTACTACATCGTCTCTATGGCCAACTACTACGAAGCGACCGGCAACAAGGATGCTGCCGAAACGCAGATACGCAATGCCCTGATCAATGAAAAACTGGACGTAGACACCAAAGTCGCCATCCTCTCCCGTTATATCCTGAAGTTGCAACAGACGAAGAAAGGGACGGACAGCGCCAACGCCTTATTCCAGACATTGCTTGAACAACATCCGGAAGACACCGACCTGAAACAGATGTACGGTAGCCTGCTGATCGCCCAGGGGAAAACAGACGAAGCCCGTTTCCAGTTCCAACTTATCACAGAGATGGAGCCCGAAAACGCCGCCGCCTGGCAACAACTGCTGAATATGTCGCTGAAAGCCGAAGATATTCCCGAAGTGATCCGTATCTGTACTAAATGCCAGGAACTATTCCCGGATGCACCCGAATATTATTTCTATCTGGGTATCGCTTATTATCAGCAGGAAAAATACCAGGAAGCCCTGAACACCTACTATGCAGGTATCAACATCATCCCGACGGATAATCCCCGGCTTAAATCCGATTTCTACGGACAGATC
Source organism: Parabacteroides caeci (assembly GCF_023656795.1). NCBI lineage: Bacteria > Pseudomonadati > Bacteroidota > Bacteroidia > Bacteroidales > Tannerellaceae > Parabacteroides > Parabacteroides caeci. The sequence goes on along the minus strand of NZ_JAMOKT010000017.1, from coordinate 17,077 downwards.
GGCGACATCTACTATCAGATGAAACAAATGGACCAGACATACAAGGCTTACGACGAAGCACTGAAATACAACGACAACAACATCGTTGTCCTCAACAACTACGCGTATTTCCTTTCGCTGGATAAAAAAGACCTGAAAAAGGCGGAACGCATGAGCGCCCAGTGCATCAAGCTCGAACCGGACAATGCGACCTATCTGGATACATACGCATGGATATTCTTCGTACAGGGCAACTACACCCTGGCCAAGATTTACATCGAAAGCGCCCTGGAGAAAGACACGACGAAAAGTTCGGAACTGGTAGACCATTACGGTGACATCCTGTATATGATAGGAGACAAGGACAAAGCCATAGAACAATGGAAAAAAGCCCGCGAAATGGGTAAAGAAAGCGAAATACTCGACCGCAAGATCATTGAAGGCAAATATATCGAAGAGGAGGAAGCAAAATGAGCAGGATAACAACTCTTGTCCCCGCGATCCCGCGTCAGGCACGGGAACGGGTAAGTTTAGCTTTTATCTTATTGATCATCCTGTTCTTGTCCGGCTGTAAAACATCAAAGAAAGTCGGGACGGTAGCCTCCGGCAGTGCCAAGGCACACGACGAGTTTTTTGAAGCCATGGAAGAACATTCTTTTCAGTTCAATACGATGACGGCACGCCTGAATGCAGAACTGAAAACGGCCAAGAACAACATGAGTTCGCGTGTCGACCTGAAGATGGTCAGGGACAGCGCCTTCCAGCTATCCGTACAGCCATTCCTGGGGATCGAAGTTTTCCGCGCCGAATTTACCGTCGACAGCATAAAGGTAGTAGACCGCATGAACAAACGGTATGTCGCCGAACGTTATGCCGACCTGAAAGGCCAGACACCGATCGAATTTAACTTTTATAACCTCCAGGCACTGTTCACCAACCATATCTTCCTGCCCGGCAAACAGGAGATAGACTCCAAACAGTACAAACGTTTCAAACTGAACCAGGAAGGCTCGACTGCCGAGATCAAGGTCAAAGACACGATGGGACTGCTTTACACCTTCTTTGCCGACGGCGAAGAGAAGTTGCTTTCCACCTACATCACCGACCCGTCCGAGCAATATGCCCTGCAATGGGACTATTCCGATTTCCGCGTGGCGGAAGGACAGCCTTTCCCGATGCTGATGGACGTACAGGTCCTGGCAAACGGTTCGTCGCAGGGAGGCATCGCTTTCCGTTTCTCCCGCATCCAGACAAATGTTCCGGTTAATCTGGACTTCTCCATTCCGGCTAAGTATAAACGTATTACCTTTGCACAAATCATAAAATCAATCAGTAACAGCCAGCAATAAAAATGAAGTACATTTGGTTTGTCATATTCATGTTATCTGCCCTGACCGCCTTCGGACAGAAGTCCGCCCGGGTGAGACAGCTTGAAGAACAGCGAAAGAAAGCGCTGGCCGAAGTCGAAATGACAAACCAGTTACTGCAAGAGACGACGCAAACAGCCCAGAACACCCTCAACCGGCTAAATCTGCTCTCACAACAGATCCTTTCCCGTAAAAAGGTGATCAGCCTGCTCAACCAGGAACTAGGCGAACTGGATAACCAGATAGCCGCTTCCCGCCGTGAGATCAGCAAGCTGGAAAAAGAACTAGGCAGTAAACGTGAGAACTACGGCAAGTCCGCACAAAGCCTGTACAAACGCCGCAGTTCGCAGGATAAACTGCTCTTTATCCTCTCCGCCGATAATTTCGCACAATCCATGCGCCGTATGCGTTACCTGCGTGAATATGCCGACTGGCAGAAGCACCAGGCCACCGAGATCATCGACAAACAAACCGAGATCACCCTCAAACAGAAAGAACTGGAAAAGACACGTTCCGAAAAGAACGCATTGCTGGGAACCCGCGAACAGGAGAGCCAAAAGCTCCAGACCGAGGAAAGCAGCCAGAAAGCCGAAGTACAGCAACTCAACAAAAAACAAAAGCAGCTGAAAGAAGAACTCCGGAAGAAGCAACAGCAAGCCAATGCCCTGAACCGTCAGATCGAAAAGCAGATTGCCGAAGAGATAGCCCGTGCCGAAGCCGAAGCTAAGGCCACCCGCGAACGTGAACGCCGTGCCCGCGAAAAGGCCAAAGCAGAAGGAAAAGAGCCGGTCAAAGAACCCGTACAGGAAGAACGCGTAGCCGATACCAAAGGCGGTTATGCCATGACACGCGCCGAAAAGAAACTGTCCGACGACTTCGCCGGCAACCGTGGCCGCCTGCCCTTCCCCGTAGCCGGACGTTATACGATCGTCGGAACCTTCGGCGAACAACAGCATCAGGAACTGAAATACGTACGCACCAACAACAGCGGTATCGACATTCAGACAAATCCCGGAGCCGAAGCCCGTGCCGTCTTCAATGGCGAGGTAACCCGTGTATTCGTAGTGCCCGGCTACAATAACTCCGTCATCATACGTCATGGTAATTACCTGACCGTCTACAGCAACCTGAGCCAGGTATATGTAAAGGCAGGCGATAAAGTCAGCACCCGTCAGACTATCGGAAAGATATTCACCGATACGGAGAGTGGCAATGCCACCATCCTTCATTTCCAGCTTTGGAAAGAAAAGACCAAGCTGAACCCGGCACCGTGGCTGGATTGATCCGTTAACATATTTTAGGCGCACCGACTAACCAACGGCAGCTAGCTAGTCTAACTCTCTCCAGATAGACAGCCTAACTGCCGTTGGTTAGTCGATCTAACTCCCTAAGGTTAGCCGATCTCATCCTCCTGGGCAAAGAGTAGCTCTGTATTTTCCTTTTTTCAATCCAATTAAGTACCTTTGCCTCCTACTTAAAAGTTTTATTATGTATTTGACACTCTTTCTTACTTTCCTGAAAATTGGTGTGGGGACGATAGGCGGTGGCTATGCAATGCTGCCATTGATACAACGGGAGGTAGTAGACCGCGGCTGGCTGTCGAAAGAAGATTTCATCGACCTTTTCTCCGTTGCCCAGTCGTTACCGGGTATCTTCGCTGTAAACATCTCCATCTTTGTCGGTTACAAGTTGAAAAAAAGTATGGGGAGTGTAGTTTGCGCACTCGGAACAATCCTACCGTCTTTCCTGATTATCCTGCTGATCGCCACGTTTTTCACCCGCGTGCAGGATAATGAATGGGTTGAAAAGATATTCAAAGGCTTACGTCCCGCCGTCGTGGCGCTGATCGCCGTGCCTTGTATCACTACGGCACGTTCCATCAAACTGAGTTATCTCACGATGCTTATCCCTGTTGCAGCCGCGTTGCTGATCTGGATAGGAGGCGTTTCGCCGGTATGGATCATCCTGGTTGCCATTGCAGGCGGGTTGGTATATGGTTTAAAGATAAAGAAGAATTGATATGATCTGGTTACAGTTACTTTACGTTTACCTGAAGATCGGGATCTTCGGTTTCGGTGGCGGATATGCCATGCTCTCACTGATACAGGCAGATGTAGTAGACCGCTATAAATGGATATCTCTGCAAGAGTTCACGGACATTGTCGCAATCTCTCAGATGACACCCGGTCCGATCGGGATCAATAGTGCGACTTATATCGGCTATACGGCCATACATAATGCCGGATATTCTCCTTTTATGGCAGTCCTCGGTTCCTGTCTGACCACATTTGCCGTATGTTTGCCGTCGTTCATACTGGTACTGGTCATCTCCTACTTTTTTGCCAAGTTCAAGAACAACAAATATGTCGTTGCCGCCTTTACGGGCTTACGTCCGGCCACAGTCGGACTGATCGCCGCCGCTGCACTCATGTTGATGAACAAAGAGAACTTCATCGACTACAAAAGTTTCCTGATCTTCGGTGCCGCCTTCATCCTTACCTGGAAGTTCAAGGTCCATCCGATACTGATGATTGCATTGGCTGGGGTTGCGGGGTTGATATTGTATTGGTAATTATAAATAGCTTTCAGATATCTCAGACCAGGGCAACCACACCCAAATAACTTGTTTCAGATCTTGTCAAATATGAGTGTTTGTTTATAGCAACTGGTTGTACCTGGCTCCCCTCTGGAGAGGGGGAAGGGGGTGTGTCATATCCCCGCCATACAACCATCCTAATCAGAGTCACTAGACTATTACAGGTTCATTTGCCGTCTGCTTCAGCTGACGGTTTACAAGTTGTTTCTCTCTTTTGGCTTCAGCCACATGTCTCTTAGATAGAAACCTGTAAGAAATGGGACTAAAGTCCAATGAGATAGACCCCTGACTAATCCGTCAGCTGAAGCAGACGGCAAATAAACCTGTAACAAGGCTTGTTTTATTGACTGGCTTTAACACACCCCCTACCCCCTCTCAAGAGGGGAGACAGGTACAACCAGTCACTTAAATAGATAGCTCAAATATTTCTACCTTGGAACATCCTTTTGGTACGGTTGCCCTGATTACAATTGTATATCACGAGTACTTTAGAACTTTTCTTCAGTGATCCGGTTTTGTTTCCTATTTCATACGAAAGCCCCGACAGGAAATTCTGCCGGGGCTTTGTTTTTGTCTGTTTTCACTCTTCACAGAGGTAGAACAGAAGAACTTTATTTCATTACTTTAGTATTAATATGACCACTTGTTCGCCTGTCGCAGGTTAATTAATTCCTTACGGAATCGCGCAGTCAACTCTAATTTATTGATTATAAATAATTTCTTATTTTACGATAGCTTTAACTGTTGTTTCTCCTTCAACAGCTACTACAACTATACCTGCAGGAGCTTTGATAACAGCGTCATCAGAAGTGATAACAGTATTAGCAATTGTCTGACCCAGCAGATTGTTGATAGCTACTCTCTTGCCTGCTGCACCAACAATTGTGATCTGACCTTCGCCAGCAACAACCTTCACAGCAGAAGCATTGATTTCATCGTTAGCTGTAACAGTACCTTCCTTGCCAACTTCGATTTCAATTTCACCTACATTATCACCAACGAACTGAGAAGTAGGAATGAATTCTTGTGCTAACAAAGTTTTACCATCAGCAAACAGACAAGGATGATAAGCTGTAACTGTTACATCATACAAGCTATTCGGCTTCATGTTCTTAACATTTACAGTTAAGTATTTGCCATCCTTCGTATAGTTAGCTTCGTTACCAGCATGAATTTTCACAGATTCTGCACCATCAACCAAGTTGAACTCTACGTTTTCAGGCCCTTCCCACCAATAAGAAGCATTACCGTTGCCATCAACTAAAGAAGTATTGATAGTTTCCCAGTCAGTGATGTTGAATTCACCCTGGTTTTCAGGCATACCGTTATAAGCCTTACGTGCTAAGTGAGCACCAGCTTCACCGAATGTGAAGACGTCGATCTGATTTTCACCTTCCATCAGATATACATTATAACGATACTGATCGCTAATTGTGATGTTTACAAGGTTACCTGCGTTTTCATCTGTACCCTTCTTATCACGGAATTCACTGATGATCACAGCACTGTTTGTCCAACCGCCTTGCAGATTGAATGTATTGATAGTTGTATTCTTGAAGTGACCATAATATACTTCTTCGTCACCAGCTTTATCTGTACGAACTACTTTCAGATAATAGTTAACAATCATTTTAGGATTGATTACTTTACCTGTACCGTTGAACAACTCTACAGACAAAATATCGCTATTCTGGTTAGAACCTTTACTCTTAGCCAATACTTCAGACATGAAGACATTCTTAGATGTATTCTTCGGAGCCAAGTGACCTACCTGTACTACATAATAGTCAGCACCCGGAATACCTTCCCATTTCAAGACAGCTGTTGCACCGTCGATATCACCGTGTACCATCGGTTGCAATACAGGAAGTTCATCTCCAACAGTCGGTTCTCCAGCAATTGCCAAATCATTCGTTAAGCAGTTAGCTTCTACGATCAATACATTTTCTTTTGCACATGCTGTAGCAGCAGTCGGAGCATAGTGAACAGTAGCAGTAGTAGTGAAAGAACCGTTCACATCAACCTTTACATTTGCCGGAGCTGTCAAAGTAAATGGGTTATCATAATTTACTGTACCCAAAGAAACCTTAATAGCTTCTGTTGCAGTCAGCGGGTTAAATTCTTTACCTTCGATAACAACCTTCACATCAGCTTTTGAATCTACATTAGCTGTGATATCTGTAGCAGGAGTAATTGTAATTTCCGGTTTGTAAATGAAACCATATACTTCACCTTCGTTTACATAATGCATATAATTAAACTGTTCTAACGGATTCAATTCACCGTCTGTCCAAGTCATTACATTTTCGTTAGACTTAACAGTGAACAAATCTTCAGCTCTATGCATAGCTCCGTTTTTAGTAGCTTGATTGAATGTTACAACCACTAAACCTAACACTTCACCATATTGGTTCGGAGTCAGTTTATCAACAGCTGCACCACCATTCAACATATCCTTGATTACATAAGTAAATGCATTCGGATATGCGCTTACATTCGCTTTACGAGTTACATTAACTACTTTTTCCAAGTTGTAACCAGCTACGTAGAATGAGTCTACTGCCAATGGGTTTACGTAATCACATTCATCCTGATATACCTTACCAAAATATTTCTGGAATTCAGGATATACTAAGTTCGGTAAATTTGTACCAAATGAAGGACGATAAGAATTGTGCATTTCGTCGATAAGGTTCAAGTTATTGATATTACTCCACAGATTAGCACGAGTATCACCATATAAACCTGCAACTACACCAACACCACATAACGGGCAATTGCTTTCAGACTCAACACCTACAGCCCAAACTTGCAATTCATATGTATCAGGATTCCATTCTTTTACATTTGCTTTTTCAGGATCCAAGAAGCCATCCTTATTCGGAACGAACTGTACGTAAATAGGAAGACCTTCTTCACGGAACTGCTTCATCTTAGCATCGTCCAATGTATTGATGCTGATTTCCAATGTATCCGTATTGTTATTTACCCAAGCACCATCTTCACTCAATTTGAAACGGAATTCCTGGTTATCTGTATCATTCTGGTTTGCATTTGCAATATTCTGTAAAGTTACACGAACTTTAGCGATACCGTCATTTCCTGTAGGTTTCAATTCGCTACCATGCAACACCAATTTCTTAACACGTGAAGCATAACGAGAGTTATCCAATGCATCTTTCTTATTATAAGGAGCGAAGAATACATTGTCGGCTGTATAACGACCTACTGTACCGTCAAAGTTTTCGCCTTCATAAGTCAACCACAATGCACCAACTCTAGCTGCAGCCAATGTCCAGCCGAATTTTCCATAAGCATCAAAACCTAACGGTTTGTAGTCTGCATTCACTGCGATTTTCCATGCTTCTTCACGAGTGATGTCGTTAGTCCATTCTCTCAACGCTAAAGTCAATTTAGAACCTTCTTCTATTACACCACATGAAGAATATTTAATACCGTCAGTTATTTTCACTTTACCATATGAAGTCCACTGATCAGAAGTCATCTTTTCATATGCCAAGAAATCCATCGGATATGTTTTCTGATCAGGAATATTCTTACCCACAACTTCTACTTCTTGTGTCTGGCAATTTTCATTAAAAAAGATATGATCTTTAGCGAAAGCTAATTCAGGAACAGAGTTTGCAGAAATTAATCCTGTTTCAGCAGACAAACGGATAGGATTCAATACATCTGTTTCTGGTAACTTAGCAGCATATTTTCCAGAGAAAGTAGCGATTGATTTCGGTTGGAAATCATATGTTACTTCATCTTCCAACTTAGCGTCAACTGATTCTTTTTCAAATTCAGCACGAACAACATCGTTGTTATTTGTTACGTTTGTCCATACAAAAGCATCTTCAGCAGTTGTTTTAGCAGGCAACTTAACATTTTCTGCGCTCAACGCCAAAGTACCAGATGTACAGCTCTTTAAACCTAAACCTGCTTCAAAAGATGTTACATCGGCAGTCAAAGCCAAAGTCGGTTCGTCGAAATTCATCTGGAAACCGCTAACAACCAATGCCGGAGCGAAATGGCTCTTAGAACCAGTTTCTTCTACATCCTTAATGGCAACAAAATCAGACCACAAGGTCACCTGGATCAACTTATTATCCAAAGAACCTTCAATAAACATTCTTGCATCAGTAATCGGATCTGTTACAACATCGAACAAATTGATTACTTTATCTTCTACATCAGCTGCACCTGTTTTAAAGATTGCACCGTCAGATTTAAATTCAGCATTAGCAGAAGCAGAACCATTTTTCAATATTTCACTTCTCTTTACTGGATTACCTTCCAAATCAAATACAGCAATTTTAATATGCCAATCAGCAGAAGAAGTTGCAGCCAAACCGAAGTTCTCAGCACTTAACTTAACTTTCAGTTCACGTACATTTGTCATATATTTAGTTGACAAATCGAACATCAACTCACCACTCTGACTGTCACCCAAGAAGATTCCTAAAGAGTCAGTACCACTTTGCCATACCGTAGTAGTGGTATAATTGTTTGTCGGCTTTTCGGTAATATTGGGATAATATACATTAGCTGTAGTAGCAGTTCCATTAAAAGCACGGAAATAAACACCATTACCCCAAACTTTCTTGCCATCTACATTTACAGCCTTACCAGGGAAACCCGGCAGTACGTCATTACCTTCAGCTTCATACAAAATAGGTTTTTGAGCAGCAGTCAAACCTGCGTATTTGGCAGCATCCCATGCAGGAGCATTTTCAACCTGTCCAAATACCGATGCTGAGCCCAAAACCAACATAGCGCTAAGAGTTAGCACTTTTGTTTTAGTAAAGTTTCGCATACGAAAAAATTTAAAATTAATACTATATTTATATGTCTCAAATTTGATTGATTCTATAACAATGACTAGAGAAAACGTTCCTTTTTTCTCGCCATTGTTTTTCGCTTCTTTTATCTTTGTGTTCAAAAGAGCGATTTTCGTACTCACTTTGCTATTCTGTTGATAAGAAAGGATATAGGAAAGAAAAAAATATTTTGAAAATGATTGGAGGATTAAAAGAATGTGGTACCTTTGCTGACGAGAAAAAAGGAACGTTTTTTTTAGTCATTCAATTTTCCACCTATACTTTATATTTCAAATCATATACAAATTTCATCTTTCAGGAATATCCTATCCGGTGCCTACCCGTCAAAAATGGCTGCCTACCCGTCAGAACCCCGATGCCTACTCGTTTTCAGGCCAGTTACTACCCATTGGGGGAAAAGGTGGTTTTGGGAAAGCGATTGTTAACTACAGTTAATTGCGTCAAAAGCCTCAAAAATTTCCTAGGGTATTATCGGCACGGAAATCTCCCTGCCTATGGTTGTTTTATGAAAATAACCAGCTCCTAATGAAACGATTAAGCCGTTTTTCTCAGCCGAAGTCAATAAACGGTCGACCGAAGATTTGCTTAGAAGGAGGACATGTCCCGCGTCACGAATCTCCGCACGCTTGAATTTTACCGGCATCTCGGCGAAGATTTTCTGCGAAATGAAAGGCATTTTATAACGCAACTCCTTTTTATTCCTCTTTAGGGAAGTGCTCACCACATAGGTGTGTTGCAAACAGATCGTACCGATATGGAAAGCCACTTCGAAATCATCGTCACGGATCACCCAATCTTTTTCCTCACTCAGTGTCTCCCCTTTGCGAATCGCCGTGAGCACCATCCCAATACGAAAGATAGCCAACCGGTAACGCAACACAGCGGAAGCCACATCTTCATGCCCGAACACACGTACATTATTATATTCTTGTTTGAAATAACGGTTCAGCCGTTTACGCTGCGTATCACTGAAATGCACCCAGGTAGGATGTTTGTCCAGGTGTACGCCGATATCCAGCACCCGCTCCGCCAGGCTATCGAAATAATGGGCCGCCGCCGGAGTGTCATCTTCCGAAGTAAGCGGACGGTATTCACCATGCCCGGCAATCTTATAGACCATCAAACGGCTGAACAAACCACTTTCCGCCGAAGGGACCAGGCGACGGAACATCTCCGGCGTACCCGTCAGCAACATACTCAGCAACGGATAAGAAGCCAGCAGGGAACCGTTCGTCTTGGTGGAATTGCCGATCCGTTCGTGATGAGCCGCCTGGTTCAGCAGATAACCATAGTTGCCATAATCCTGAAACAGTGTGTTGGTCACCGCCTCCATCTCGGTTTCAAACAGGCAGGAAGCATAATGGCTGTTCGTTTCCAGTTGCTCGATCATCCGCGCCAACGAGGTATAACCGGAGATATTCAGATTCATCTGTTTTACCGGTTCCGGATTTTCGGGAGCCAGTCCGGTTGGTTTCTTTCCTCCCGAACGCAGCAGTAATTTCTGATACAATTCATACTCTTCCTTTTTCTTCAGATATTCTTTCACCTCGCAACGTGAATTGTCGTACACATAGCGTTGCCACGAAGCGATCAGCTTAAAAAGGGAGGCGACACAACCCTTCCCGCTTCCGGATTCGCCGATCACTACTCCGTAAAAAGGTGCCTGATACTCTTTCCTCGCAAAGGAACCCTGCACATGGGGCGTTACGCTGCTCAACATGGCCAGCGACGACAACAAAAGGACGCTCCGCTCGGTATCATCGCGGGCATACGCCAGAATGTCTCGGATAAGGGATGGCAACGACTGGAAAAACTCTTCCCGAAAAGGAGGAAGAAGGGTTTCATCCGGTTCTATATCAACGCCTTCCTCTTCAAATTCGTCCGCTTCTTCGCTATCGGGACGATCAGGTAAACTTTTGAGGCTTTTGAGTTTTTGATGCGGTTTCCGGTGCTCGGGAGGGCAATAAGGGTTGCTTCCGTGGGACGAACGATAACGGGTATAGATATCCGAAACGATACCGGCAATCTCTTTTTCCGTAAAACCCGGTTCGGCGTAGCGGCTCAGGCATTCTCTTTTCACTTCGGTCTCTTCGAATCCGGCAGCGTTCAAGGCCCCCGAAAGTTTCATGACAAACGTATGGCGATTGCCGGAAGAAAAAGAATTGTCGGTCTCAAACTTATTCATGTAATTACCCAGCGCTCCGTCGGAAGACGGGATGGCTGAAGCCGGAGCATGTTTCTGTGGTGCCGGCGGAGCTTCCACCTTGACAGGAACGACTTCGGACTTTTCCTTATAAAAAGCAGTAGGGTCATAGCTGACAAAGCATCCCCTGTTAGGATCTTTCCCGCAGTAATCGATCACGATACCGGGCAGGTCGTTTTCCAACTTGCGGCAGACGGTTTCGAAAGCCGGCAGATGAAGGTCGAGGTCGCTGTCCACCAGTATGAAAAGTTTATCGCCTTTGCCCGAAGCACTGATATGCCCGGCTTTGACATAAGGCAACCCCTCTGCCCGGCGGAGAACATCTTCCGCCGAAGTCGGCACACCGTCGATATCGACAATGATGCAACGGCTGTAACGCACCAGGTGTTCGCGTTTTCGTCCCCCTTTCATGATTCCTCCGGCAACAAGCAGCGGAAGTTTCTTTTTACGCTTATCCCCTTCTTCCGTATGTCCGGCAAGATATTCGGCACGGAGGCGGGTGATAGCGGAGGCATACTTTTTACTTCTGATCTGGTCGATGTACTGGTCTAAAGTTATTGTTTGCAGATCGTTGACGTTGAACGCAGAAGCAAAGAAAGTACATTCAACGGTTTGGTTTAATTCCATGTTCATGGTACTAAGTGTTTAGGGCGGACAGGATGCCGCGATGATTATTGGCAACAGATCGTAAAAGGTCTGTGCATTAAGGTTCTCCCAGATGGTCGATCAATACCGCCACCTGCTTAGGTGTGTAAAGTTTCTGGAATTTCACCCATCCGGCAGCTTCCAGTTTCGCTTTCAGCCCGCGCGAAGTGCGTATCCATTCCCACATACGTTGATAGGCAACCATCGGTGTACGACCCGGGAAATACAATTGGGCGAATTCGGTCACTCCATACGCTCTTTTGTAATTTGTTTTTTCGTATTTCATTTCTTCCATAAGTCTTAAATTTTAAGCGTTATTCAATGGTATAAATATAGTGAATAATACAATAAGATGCAAGAAAAAAGAGATATTTATCGCCACCGATTAAACCTTTTTTTATTCCGTTTGTCTATATCTCGATTGAGTTGTGTATATTTACATGCCTATTGATAAGTTTTAAAGTAGATACCATTGAAAATATGACGAAGAGAGTGAAGTGGGGCGTTACCGCCGCAATCTTCCTGATGATTGCAGGAATGATTATTTATCCACAGATAAAGAACCAGTTGACAGCATCAGGCAAGGATTCCGTTGTAGCTCCCGCACCGGGAGCAGGCGCACGGAAGCAAGTGCTGAACATTAACGCCGAAGTGTTGAAATTCCAATCGCTGACCGACAAAGTAATCAGTACAGGCAGTATCATTCCCGACGAAGAAGTAGACTTATCCTTCGAATCGTCCGGGAAAGTGGTGAATATCTATTTCAGTGAAGGAACGCATGTGAAAGCCGGCGACCTGCTGGCCAAGATCAACGATAAACCTTTACAGGCACAGCTCAGGAAGCTGGAAGCCCAGATCCCGTTGGCAAAAGACAGGGTATACCGCCAGCGCACCTTGCTGGAAAAAGATGCGGTCAGCCAGGAGGCCTACGAACAGGTAACGACTGAGTATGAAAAGCTGATGGCCGACATCGACCTGGTAAAAGCCAATATCCTGCAAACCGAACTGCGCGCTCCCTTCGACGGGATCATCGGTCTGCGCTCGGTCAGCGAAGGGGCCTATGTCTCTCCGACAACCGTCATTACCAAGCTGACTAAAATATCTCCGTTAAAAATCGAATTTTCCATTCCCGAAAGATATGCAAACGATGTGAAGAACGGAACGATGATCGTCTTCCGCCTGGAAGATTCGAACGGTATCATGCGCGATTATAATGCGAAAGTATATGCCGTCGAAAGTAAAATGGATATGACGACCCGTACCCTGAAGGTGCGTGCCACGTATCCCAATACGAATGAAAGCATTTTCCCCGGCCGTTACACTTCCGTAGAGATCACCAAGCGTGAGATCAAGGATGCGCTGGCTATCCCGAGCGAAGCGCTGATTCCGGAAATGGGCAAGAACGTTGTTTACCTGTATAAAAACGGAGTAGCTGAACCCGCTGAAATAGAGATCGGCCTGCGTACGGAAAGCCATGTACAGGTACTTAATGGCGTACAACCCGGTGATACACTAATCACTACCGGTGTGATGCAGCTGCGTACCGGCATGCAAGTAACAATTGATAATCTGTATTAAATTCCCCTATGGCAAATATATCGGAAACCAGTATAAACAGGCCGGTACTTTCGACGGTAATGATGCTTGTCATCCTGCTGTTCGGTATGATCGGCTACAAGTTCCTGGGGGTTCGCGAGTTCCCCAGTGTGGACCAGCCTATTATCTCGGTCAACGTATCCTATCCGGGAGCGAATGCCGAGGTTATCATGAACCAGATCACGGAGCCGTTGGAGCAGAATATCAACGGTATACCGGGTATCCGTTCGTTGAGCAGTGTCAGTAGCCAGGGCAGCAGCCGTATCACCGTCGAATTCGAACTGTCGGTGGATATGGAAACGGCTGCCAACGACGTGCGCGACAAGGTGTCGCGTGCACAACGCTATCTGCCGCGCGACTGCGACCCTCCCACCGTATCGAAGGCCGACGCCGATGCTACCCCTATCATGCAGATCGGCGTACAGAGCAACAGGCGTTCGCTGATGGAACTGAGTGAAATCGCCGAACTGACGGTGAAAGAACGTTTACAGACGATCTCCAATGTGAGCGGTGTGGATATCTGGGGACAAAAACGTTACTCCATGCGCCTGTGGCTCGACCCGATCAAGATGGCGGGTTACGGGGTTACTCCTTTGGACGTGAAAAACGCGGTTGATGCGGAAAACGTGGAGTTGCCTTCCGGCAGTATCGAGGGGAATACGATCGACCTGTCTATCCGTACACTGGGACTGATGCATACGGCAAAAGAGTTTGACGACCTGATTGTCAAAGAAGACGGAAACAATATCGTCCGCTTTAAAGATGTCGGGCGGGCGGAACTGGCCCCGGAAGACTTGCGCAGTATCCTGCGTAAAAACGGTGAGCCGATGGTTATCTGCGTAATCGTTCCCCAGCCGGGAGCGAATCATATCGAGATTGCCGACGAGGCCTACAACCGTATCGAACAGTTAAAGAAAGACCTTCCCGAAGATGTGTCGATAGAAATGATCTACGACAATACTCGTTTTATCCGTGCCTCCATCTACGAGGTGGAAGAGACGATTTATGTGGCGCTGGCGCTGGTTGTGTTGATCATCTTCCTGTTCCTGCGCGACTGGCGTGTTACGCTGGTGCCTTGCGTGGTGATCCCGGTATCCTTGGTCGGCGCCTTCTTCGTGATGTATATCTCCGGTTTCTCCATCAACGTATTGACCATGTTGGCAGTCGTGCTCTCGGTCGGCCTGGTGGTAGACGACGCTATCGTGGTGGCCGAAAATATATATGTCCGCATCGAACAAGGGATGAATCCGAAAGAGGCGGGTATCGAAGGTTCGAAGGAAATCTTTTTTGCGGTAATCTCAACGACCGTTACGCTGGTATCCGTATTCCTTCCGATCGTATTTATGGAGGGGATGACCGGACGGTTGTTCAAGGAGTTCAGTATTGTGATCGCCGGTTCTGTGACGATCTCTTCGTTTGTCGCCCTGACCTTCACGCCGATGCTTGCCACCAAATTACTGCGCAAGCGGGAAAAGAAGAACTGGCTGTATGTAAAGACCGAACCTTTCTTTGAAGGATTGAATACTATTTACTCCCGGTCGCTCAATTATTTCCTGAGCCATAAATGGTGGGCTATTCCGATCGTGGTTGTCATGTTCGGTTCGATCGGATATTTCTGGAAAACGATCCGTTCCGAATTGTCACCGCTGGAAGACCGCTCTTCCATCTCCATCAATATGCGTGCCCAGGAGGGTGCCACCTTCGAATTCATCCGCGATTATTCCGACCGGATAGCCGAACTGGCCGATTCCATTGCCCCCGAACGCAAATTCCTGACGAACCGTGCTTCCAGCAGCAATGCCAACATCAGTGTGATTCTGCCGGACATAAAAGAACGCGAACGCTCACAGATGGAAATAGCCGAAAAACTATCGGCTGCCATGAGAAAAGAGACTCAGGCACGTGCATTCGTTCAGCAGCAGTCCACCTTCGGGGGACGCCGCGGAGGTATGCCGGTACAGTATGTACTACAAGCTCCCAGCCTGGAAAAACTGGCGGAACACTTGCCTACCTTCATGCAAAAGGTCAACGAAAGCCCTATATTCCAGATGGCGGACGTGAACCTGAAATTCACCAAGCCGGAAACGCGCATCGAGATCGACCGCGACAAGGCTTCTTCGCTGGGCGTCAGTACCCGCAACATCGCCCAAACATTGCAATATGCACTGAGCGGGCAGCGTATGGGGTATTTCTATATGAACGGTAAACAATATCAGATATTAGGCGAAATCAACCGCCAGCAGCGTAACACGCCGCTCGACCTGAAGTCGATTTACGTACGCAGCGACAACGGTTCGATGATCCAGCTGGACAATATGGTGTCATTGCTTGAAGACGTGGCACCGCCCCAGCTATACCGTTATAATCGTTTCGTTTCGGCGACGGTATCCAGCGGACTGAACAAAGGCTATACCATCGGCGACGGCCTGGACGAAATGGACCGTATTGCGGCTGAGACGCTCGACGGCAGTTTCCGTACCGCCCTTTCCGGCGAATCGAAGGAATTCCGTGAGAGTTCTTCCAGTCTGATGTTCGCCATGATCCTGGCGCTGCTGATGATCTATCTGGTACTCGCCGCCCAGTTCGAGAGTTTCAAAGACCCGCTGGTGGTGATGTTCACCGTGCCGCTGGCTATTGCAGGGGCCTTGATGTTTATGAGTTATTCGGGTATCACGATGAATATATTCAGCCAGATCGGTATCATCATGCTGATCGGTCTGGTGGCGAAGAACGGTATCCTGATCGTGGAGTTTGCCAACCAGCGCCAGGAGGCGGGGTTGAGTATGGCCGAAGCGATCCGTTCGGCATCCACACAACGTCTGCGTCCGATCCTGATGACCAGTGTGTCTACGATCCTCGGATTGGTTCCACTGGTATATGCCAGTGGCGAAGGGGCACAGGGACGTATTGCGATGGGTGTTGCCGTTGTCGGCGGTATGTTGGTTTCGACCTTCCTGACCTTGTTCATCGTCCCCGCCATGTATAGTTTTATATCAACAGACAGAGCAAAAAAGATATGAGAAGAATCCTAATAACGATACTGGCTGTTTCTACGGCTTTAGGTGCAAAAGCGCAGGAGGTGTACAGCCTGAAACAATGTATCGAAACCGGATTGGAACGGAACTATTCCATCCGCATCATACGTAACGAGCAACTGATCAGTGATAATAATGCCACACAAGGTAACGCCGGTTATCTGCCTACAATAGATTTAAGCGGCGGATTCAGTGGTACGGTCAACAATAACCGTAACAAACTATCTGACGGTACGACCGAAAAAGAAAACGGAGTGAACAGTGAAACGGGGAATATCGGATTGAACGTAAACTGGACGGTATTCGACGGTTTCGGCATCCAGACCGAATACGCCCGCCTGAAAGAACTGAAAAAAATGGGTGAACTGGATACCCGCCTGACGATAGAAGATTTTGTCGCTACGCTTTCCGGCGAATATTATAATATGATCCGCCAGCATATCCGTTTACGTAACTTGCGTTCATCCCTCGACCTTTCCCGCGAGCGTGTCCGTATTGCGGAAGAACGCTATCATATCGGTTCCGGTTCGCGAATGGACCTGCAACAGGCGCAGGTGGACTTCAACGCCGACAGTTCAAACGCAATGTCATCAATTTAAGAAAAAATACCCTTAAAACGAAAAAAGCCATTGGAAATATCAAAGAAAGAATTACTTTAAAGTTACCACACAACAAGTAATCCATGATCTATGATACAACCAATGGCAGATTCAAATATAAAAATAATAAGTGAGTTAAAGAATTTTTTGGAAGAAACATCACAAATGCAGTCAAAAAGAAATATATATAGTTTGAATCCAAAGGATTTCACT